>JAIELU010000184.1 GCA_019752775.1 Campylobacterales bacterium
GTTGTATATCTCTCCAAAACTACCTTAGCTATTACTAAAAAAGCTTTTTAGATTAAATATTTTTTAATAAAAATGTTGAATATCCATTTATTGTATCCATTAAATTTAACTCTACGGGACTTCCTGCACCCTCACAAACAACACAATCATACTTTGCATCCAAATAATCAAAACATCGCTTCACAGCTGGTTTAAGTAAGTCTAAATCCCTATAGTATTCCCTAACATCTTTAGAAGTTACTACTTTTCCCTCAACAATAAGTGAAGCAGAACTTCCTCGACCAGATTTTAATAAAACTGGATTTAGATGATAAGAAGTTTCCACACCCAAAACCTCAGCTTGAAAATACTGAGCAATAGCAATTTCACTTCCATCATCACAAACATGAGAGTTATTTGATACATTTTGTGCTTTAAAAGGAGCAACCTTATAACCTAAGTCTTGAAGTATTTTTGCTATTACAAAAGTGATTGTGGATTTTCCTGCATCTGAACTTGTGCCGAATATTGAGATGTTATTCATTTATTAGGATTCCTGTTTCTATGAAGTTGTTTATTTTTTGAATAGTTTTGTCATCTACATCTTTTGAAATATCTAGTTTATTTGCAAAATAATCACTTTTAAATAAAATTAAATTATCCTCTATGAATTCTTTTATTTCTTTTACTCTTTCTTCTCTATCATTTTTATTTGTTTTCTTATCTTTCAATCTAATTACATATTTTTCAAAATTTTCGGGATGTACTACTTTTGCATCTTTCATATTATCAACAACATAATCAAAATCTGCCATTGGCATTCCATGCCAATTAATCCAGTAATAATCAAATTCCCAATCTTTTAATTTTCCAATATAATGTATATAAAAATTCTTTTTATTATCTTTAGGTTTTTCCCTACATAAAATAGTATGATATAAAATAAAATTAATATTCACCAAAATTAAACATCTTAAAATATTTTCATCTGTTTCTTGATTCTTTCCAATCCATTCCACTAAATTATCCAAAACTTGAATATAAATTCTTGCATTTAACTCTTGTGTTTCTTCAATTGTTGATAAAGTGATTTTTTCATAGTCATCTAATTTTCTATATCTTTCATCATTTCCAAAAATAGAATCAAACAAATCTTTTATACTTGGCTCATATTTCAAAAATTTAGATACAGATTTCTCTTTTACATTTGAAAATATCTTTTTTTCTTCGCCCTCAAATACATCATCATTTAAAATAATCACTACTTTACATTTAAACTCTATGGCTAAATGAGTGATAAATCCAAATAAATCATTTAAGTCTATATCCTTTGATTTTCTTTCAAAGTCATCAAAACAGATTACTGCACCACTATTTAAAATCTCTTCTGTTTTTTTCTCTGTTTTTTCTTCTCTAACTTTTTCTAATTTCTCAAATGATTTATCAACTATTTTTGATAAATCTAAATTAAATCCAAAAACACTTACTGTTTTTGTTAAATCTGCAACAAGATTTGCTGTATTTTTTGCAAGTCCAAAAGATTTATCATCAATTTTAAAAATATCCATACTTTCAAATATTTTTAAAAATACTTCATTTTTAATTTCTTGAATTGAAGTTTTTCCATAAAGACTTATATAATGATTTGGTATTTTTTTATTTTCATCATTTAAACCAGTTTGAATTTTATTTTGCCAAAAAAAAGTTTTACCACTTCCCCATTTTCCAGAAAGCATAATAACTTTACCATTTGAAATATCACTTTTTAAGTAACCTTTTTCTCCAACTAAATACTCTTTTAATCTTTGTTGATTTGATTTCTTATTTTCCATTATTTATACTCCAAACTATTTATTACTAATTTTTTATTATTAAAGGGGTCAACTATTGCTTCTATTTCATTAAAACTATATCTTAAAGGAAAAGCTATTTTTGAAGCAGTTGCGGTACTTTCTAAAATATAAAATCTTTTGTCATTTATATATAATGCTTTTGAATTTTGTAGTTTTTGCTCCATATTTACAATCACAAAAATATGTTTTGGCACTAAAACAAAATATGCTTCATAACCTTTGACTTTTAACATTGAAATCAAAAGATTTGATTTATCATCACAATCTCCAAAGTTTTGAGTAACTACTTGTTTTGCGCTTCTGGCGATACTTTCATTTATTTTATAGGGAATTGCTGTCACAAAATCTAGCATTGATTGAACTTCACAAACTTTATTTGAAGCACAATCTTTTGTCAGATAAGTTGCTAGTTTTATGGTGTAATCATCGGTTCGTACTTGATTTACATAAGTTGCATCACCAACATCTATGAACTGATTTTTTACTATAAAAAAAGAGAAGAAAATTAGATAAATCACATAAGATACAAATATTACTGAGATTAAAAAAGAGAGATATTTTAAAAATCTATTTTCTATTAACATATCTCTTTTAAAGCCCTTTGTAAAATCTCATTTGCACTTGAACTCTTAACTGCAATTCGTACAAATCTTTCATCTAAATAGTCAAAATTTGAGCAATCTCTAACCATTATTTTATATGGTTTTAGTTTTTCTTGAAACTCTTTTGCATTTAGGTTTGAGAGTTTCACAAGTAAATAATTTGCACTACTTTCAAAAATCTCTTCGATTAAATCCGATTCTTTTAAGATATTTTCTAACTCGATTTTATTTTTTATATTTATTGCTTTTGAGATATTTTTAAAAAGTTTATCATCTAAAGCACTTTGTAAATAGTTTGAGTCAAATTGTGATAGTTTCCACATTGGCTCAAATCTTTTTAGTTTTTCAATATTTTGCTTTGTTGAAACTATTGTTCCAACTCGTATTCCTGCACTTGAATAAAACTTTGTCATTGATTTTAGAATATACAATTTATCGTAAGTTTCTAGGTATTTTATAGCTGAGGGTTTATCGCAAAAATCTAAAAAACTCTCATCAATTAAAACAGTACAAGAGCTTTCAATCCAAGTTTGCATCAACTCTTCTAAGTCATAATATTTTCCATCAGGAGTTGAGGGATTTACAAATATTACTAAAGAGTTTTCTTTTACTTTTTCATTTATATCTTCAAATCTATTTATTGTATTTAACTCATATCCAAAATTTAAAGAGGCTTTTTTATACTCTAAATATGCAGGTGAATAAATGGTGCATGAGTTTAAATTTAGATGTTTAAATAGAGTAAAAATAGCACTACTACCACCATTAAAAAGCTCAATTTGTGAACTTAAAACCCCATAATTTGAAGATATTTTTTCATATAACTTATCATAAGTTGGATACGATGAAATATCTAAAGTGTTAAAATCAATATTTATTTGAGGTTTTACAAAGTTTATATTTGAAGATAAATCAATTATCTCAGCCACACTACAGCCTAAATCAAAGGCAAATTTTTCTATTTGTCCACCGTGTTCAAATGTTTTCATAATATTATCGCTAGTCCTATATTTAAAAGTATTAATTCTGTGTGTTCAAGGGTAAAACCTAAACAATCTCCATTTACAAAGCCAAATTTGTTGTTTAAAATTTTCAAGATGAAATAAAAACTCAAAAGTGAAATCCCAAATAAAACTAAAACATTTGAGCCAATTGTAAATGCAACTATCACATAAAGCAAAGCAAAGATTTTTAGTTTAAATATTCCAGAGTTTGCAAAAGCCAAAGATAAAAAACTATCTTTGCTAAATTTAAAATATCCAAGAAGATAAATCAAATTCAATCTTGAAAAAACACAAACAATCAAAAATAAAACATATTGTTTTTCATATAAAACATAAGTAATAATTCCAACTTTTAATAAAACAAAAGCTACACCATATAAAGCACCAATTGCTCCAATAGTTGATTCTTTCATAATTTTATAGGCATCTTTTCCACTATATGAAGCAAACCAAGCATCAACCACATCAATGATTGCTTCTGTGTGGATAAATCCATAAAGTGCTAGATATACAACTGCACAAACAAAGGCAGAATACAAAGGATTAAAAAACTCATTTAGTCCAAGATTTAAACCAATAACTAAAGAAGCCAAAATCGCTCCCACAAGTGGCAATAAGGCTAAAGTATATTTATAAGTTTCGTTGTTTATTTCCATATTTTTTACAAATACGGGAATTATTGAAAAGTATGAAAGAGCGAATAAGAAGGCATTTAATATCTGTTTCATTTTAATCTTCTTTCAATTCCATATTTTACCTCGTAAACTTCATCACAAAGTTTGGCTAACTCTTGCCCTATAAGTCCCGAAAAATCAACAAATTTTCTTGATTCTTTATCTAAAGGAATTATTCCACAAGAAACATCATTTAAAATAAAGATAATATTTGCGTCTATTTGACAAATCTTTTGAAGCTGTGTTTTTAAGGCTTCTTCACTATTTTCAAGATTATTAAAAAGCCACATAGAGACACAATCAATTAGATATGTTTTATTTGATTCTACAATTTTTACTAAATCTTTTGGCTCTTCGATTGTATAAAAATTTTCTTCTCTTTCATTTACATGTTTATTGATTCTGTCTTGCATAGAATCATCACCAAAAGAGTTATCATAAGTTGCCACATAATATGGTTTTTCATCTTTTGATAATTCTAAAGCCTTTTTGATTCCAGCTTTTGTTTTTCCTGATTTTTGTCCACCAAAATAAAATACTTTCATCATAATCCTAAAAAGTTTTTAATACCTGTAAATACAATTTGAGCTGAAAGTGCAGCTAAAATAAGTCCAGTAATTTTTGAGATAACTTGAAGTCCATGTTTTCCAATAATTTTTTCTAAAAAACTTGAAGTATATAACATTAAACCTATTGATAAAACGGCTAAAAGTAAAGATAAACTTCCCATAAACATAGAAGATGTATTATCAAAAGTCGCACCCATTACAAGTAAAATACCTGTTGTTCCAGGTCCAATTATCATAGGAATTGATAAAGGAACGACTGCTACTTGAGAAATATCTTTATGTCCTACTTTTGAACTATGTTCAGTTCCTTTTACTAAATCAACTGCCGTTAAAAATAGTAAAGCACCAGCACCTATTCTAAATGCATCTAAAGTTATCCCAAAAATTGAGAAAATATATTTGCCAAAAAAAAGCAAAATCAAACTTATAATAGTTACTGAAATTGTAACTTTAATAGCTAATGCTTTTCTTTGTCCTATAGTTGCATCTTGTGTAATTGTTAAAAACATTGTTAAGACAAAAAAAGGTGTCATTAAAAAAAATATTTTTAAAAATGTTGAAATAAAAATTTCCATAAAATTCCTAAAATAAGTTATTATTTATAAATTATTATTTTAGCTTTTATGGTATGAAATAGGGGTTAAATATAATTTATATTCTTCCTTTTAAGGTTCTTTTCTTGAATTATTATTTAAAATATACTCACCAACCAATTTCAGATTTTTCAAAGCTTAAGATTTCAATTTTTTCATTTAATTGGGTAGTTTTTGTTTTTAATTCAATAATTTGTAATTCCAAATCTTTAATTTCATTTTGAGTATTTGCTATTAAATTCTGATTATTTAATAGTTGAATAGAAATGACCAAAGAAGATGATGATGATTTATCAGATTCTAAAATCTTATTTAATTTATTTACCTCTTTAGTATAATTATTTAAACTATCTGTATTTAATATAATTTTTTCATATATACTTTTTATTTTTTCCTGAATATAATCTATTTCTCTTTTTGTATCCAAAATATTATTATTTAGAATCACTTTATATTGTTCAATTTTTGGTTCATACAAATTTTGAAGATAATTTAAAACTTCTTTATTTTTTGTTATGAATTATGTTTCAGCTGTGCTATGATAATATAACAATCTACTTTTTTACGCAATTGCTAAGATTATTGTCAGAGGAATCACAAAAACAAATGCAATAATATTAAAATAAATTTTTTTAATAATTATT
>JAIELU010000198.1 GCA_019752775.1 Campylobacterales bacterium
AATAATACATAAGAATCCACTATTAATTAGATTAAACAACTACATCTATTGAATTAACAACTCCTAATCCAGAACCGTCTTCTTTCACAAAAATACCATTGCTTTTTTGTACCGCATCAGTTTTATCTATCGCACTTTGATATTTAAAACCACTTTGAACATCTCCTAAATAAATTGCACCTACATTTCTATCAATAAGTGAAACTAAAGAAGAATTGCCATTTTCATCAAAACTCCAAACTTTTAGTTTATTAAAAACAGCATCTTTTTCATCTATCCAGTTATTTTTATCATCATCATATAAAGCAAGTTCAGCAAAACCATTATTTGTATTTGGTCCAAACAATTCACTTCCATTGTCGATTTTTCCATTTTCGTTTTTATCTAAAGATAAAAAACCAGCACCAAATTTAAGTTGTGGAATCATTTCTGTAGTTCCATCACCATCTAAATCAAATGCAAAATGAAGATTACTAATATTATCAAAAGGATTAACATCTTCATCATAATTAATCACCAAGGGATCAATAAAACTTTTATCTCCAATTATCATTTGAGTACTTTGAGATTTATAAAATTCTTGTGAAAAAGAGAGTTTCAAATTCATATCAAACGATTGAGTAGGTGTATTGATTTTCACTGAAGAAGAAAAATCTACGCTTTGTTTTTGATAATATTGCTCTTGGGTATTAAAAACAATAGCTTTTAATTCATTATTACTTGTTTGCTGTTTTTTATAAGGATTCATTGTATTTAGTAGAGAATCATCTTTATTTACATTGAACTTTTTATTTGGATATAAACTTATATTTTTTTTATCACCATTAATTTGTCCCAATAATATTTCAATCAATATCTTTTTTAAACGGTCTTCAAGGCTAAGATTATCTTCATAATCATAAACAGCACGACCACTTTGAATCATGTTTGAATAAGATTCTTGTAAATTCAAAACAACTGCAACATCGTTTTTATTTGTATCGTTTTTTTCTCCATAATGAAGTTGCATAGATGTACTTTGTGAATGTTCAAAGTTAAATTGAGTTTTAGAATAAAGACTTACTTGTGAATTTACTATTACCATAATTAATCCTTTTTAAACTAATATTAAGAATTGTATAATAATTATATATAATTGTCAATATTATTTTCTAGAAATTCCATAAAAATGATTATTAAGAAGAAGAGTTTATTGAATATAAGGATAAAAATTTAGATTCTATATATTTTGATGACTGTACTTTTATAAAATGTTACTTTTGATAATTCTAGACTTATTGGAATTATTTGAAGTTTTTGTGAAGAGCCATTTGATGTGATATTTGATTCATCTAATCTTTCTCAAAACTCTTTTCATCGTTTGGATTTACGAAAATGAAGTTTATTAACTCTTTGATAAAAGATACAGGTTTTGAAGATTGTAATTTGGAAAATGCTCTTTTCTATAATTGCGATTTATAACAAACTGTTTTTTCAAATAATAATTTAAAAAAAGCAAATTTTAAAACTTCTAAAAATTACTTAATTGACCCAAAGCAAAATGATTTACAAAATGATTTATTTTCTCTTCTTGAAGCTTTGAGTTTTTTAAGTTTATTACCTATTAAAATTAAATAAAAACCTATTCCATAATTGTTTGAGTATCAAGTATTGAATATGTTTCTTCTGAACTACCATCATCTATATCTTTTTTCATAAAAAGAACAATCCCAATATCTTTAGCCATATAAACATAATATTCACCATCAACTGCATTATCTTTACATACTATTTCTATAACATTTTTATATTTATTGTCTTTTGTTGAATATTTAGATTTAAAGAACTCATTGATTTTATCTTTTGTATCCATATTTTCATAATAATTTGAAAATGAACAAACTAATGATTTCCCATCTTTATCATTTTCTTCAATCACTTTATCATTAATTTTTATATTTCTTTTGTAAGTAGATTTTTGTTTTCCATCTATTCCTGAACTCATTTTTACTTCATTTACAGAAATATCATACTTAAAATCAACATGTTCTTTAGAAATCATCGATTTATAATTTTCTTTATTTATATCCTCAAAAAAACCATATCGTTCTATTTGATTTAAATTTGTTTTATTTTTTTTGTAAACTTTAAAATCAACATAACTACTTGTTTTCTCTCCATCATTAAATTGTTCTGTAAAATTCTTATTTAAAATAACTTTATTATTATTTAAACTATCAGTATTAAACCAATGATTTGATAAATCATATGTTTCATTTTGAAGATTTTTTTGAACACAACCTGAAAATAGTGCAAGAATTGCAATTAAACATATATTTTTTTTGAACATAATTTCTTCTTTAATCTATAATTTATTTTATTATCAACACAAAGAAATAAAAAAACCGAGATACTAAGACCTCGGTTTTTAAATTCAATAAATAACTATTAAGAGTGAACTAAATTAGTTAATTGTGCAGATGTAACTTGGTGGAAGTTTAAGTATTTATAAACACCATCTTTGTTTTTTTCTGTAATTTTCTTAGGTACAATTTCCATATATTCTTTTACTGATGGTAATCTTCCTAAAAGTGCAGTAACAGCAGCAACTTCAGCAGAACCTAAATAAACTTGAGAACCTTTTCCTAGTCTATTATCAAAGTTTCTTGTACTTGTTGAGAATACAGCAGCACCCTCAGAAACTTGTGCTTGATTACCCATACATAAAGAACATCCAGGAATTTCAAGTCTTGCACCAGCTGCTGCAAAGATTGAATAATAACCCTCTTCTGTTAATTGCTCTTTATCCATTTTTGTTGGTGGTGCAACCCATAATTTAGCAGGAACTTCACCCTCACCTTTAAGTACTTCACCTAAAGCTCTGAATAATCCAATATTAGTCATACAAGAACCTACGAATACTTCGTCGATTTTTTTAATTCTTTTTGGATCATTGTTGATGTTTGTTAATGTATCAACGTCATCTGGATCATTTGGACAAGCTAAGATTGGCTCAGTAATTGTATTTAAATCAATTTCGATGATAGCTTTATATTCAGCATCAGCATCAGGAGTTAATAATTCTGGGTTTGCAATCCATTCTTTCATTTTATCAGCTCTTCTTTGAAGAGTTTTAGCATCTTCATAACCTTCTTCAATCATTTTTTCAATTAATGCAATGTTTGAAGATAGATATTCAATAATTGGTTCTTTTGATAATTGAACAGAACAAGCGGCTGCTGATCTTTCAGCTGCTGAATCTGATAATTCAAATGCTTGTTCAACTTTTAAGTCTGGTAAACCTTGAATTTCAACGATTGTTCCAGCAAAAATATTTTTCTTACCTTTTTTCTCAACAGTTAATAAACCATCTTGAATTGCTTGGTAAGGAATAGCATTAACTAAATCTCTTAAAGTAATACCTGGTTGCATTTCACCTTTGAATCTTACTAATACAGATTCAGGCATTGTTAAAGGCATCATACCTGTAACACCTGCAAATGCAATAAGACCAGATCCAGCTGGGAAAGAAATACCAATTGGGAATCTAGTATGAGAATCTCCACCAGTACCTACTGTATCTGGTAAACATAATCTATTTAACCATGAGTGAATAACACCATCACCTGGTCTTAATGTAACTCCACCTCTTGAAGAAATAAATTCAGGTAAAGTATGTCTTAATTTAATATCTGCTGGTTTTGGATAAGCAGCAGTATGACAGAATGATTGCATAACCATATCAGCACCAAAAGAAAGTGCAGCAAGTTCTTTAATCTCATCTCTTGTCATTGGTCCAGTTGTATCTTGTGATCCAACAGTTGTACAAATTGGCTCAACATACATACCAGGTTTAACACCCTCAATACCACAAGCTCGTCCTACCATTTTTTGTGCTTGAGTATAACCATTTGTACTTGCAGCTGGTTGAGATGCAGTAACAAATTTATCGGATGCAATTAATCCTAAAGCAGCTCTTGCTTTTGCAGTTAATCCTTTTCCAATAATTAATGGAATTCTTCCACCTGCTCTCATTTCATCTGTTAAAGTATTTGGAGCTAAAGTAAATTTAGAAACAACTGCACCATTTTTTTCAATTACACCAGCGTATGGTTTGATTGTGATTACATCACCTGTTTCTAAAGCATCAACAGCAGCTTCGATTGGTAAACAACCTGAATCTTCTGCAGTATTAAAGAAAATTGGAGCAATAATAGAACCTAAAACAACTCCACCTGTTCTTTTATTTGGAACACCTGGAATATCTCTACCCATGTGCCATTGAACTGAGTTGATTCCAGATTTTCTTGAAGATCCAGTTCCAACAACATCACCAACATAAGCTAAAGGGTAACCTTTTTCTTTTAATTTTTCCATCATTTCTAATGGTTTTTCCATTCTTGATTGTAACATTGCAGTTGCGTGTAATGGAATATCAGATCTAGTAAATGCAACAGTTGCAGGAGATAAATCATCTGTATTTGTTTCACCAGGAATTTTATATACAGTTAGAGTCATTTCTTCTTCTAAAGCAGGTTTATTTGTAAACCATTCAGCATTTGCCCATGATTCAATTACTTCTTTAGCTTTTGTATTTCCTGCATCCATTAATTCTTTAACTTCATTAAATGAGTTATAAACTAAAATAGTATTTTTTAATTCATTTGCAGCAGCTTCTGCAACTTCAGTAATTTTTAATGCTTCAACAAGTGGAGTAACATTAAATCCACCCATCATTGTTCCTAAAATTTCAATTGCTTTTACTTTTGAAATTACAGAACAAGAAACTTTTCCTTGAACAATGTCGTTTAAAAATGCAGCTTTAACATAAGCAGCATCATCTACACCTGGATTGATTTTGTTTGTAAATAAATCTAAACAGTAATCAGCTTCAACAACTGGGTTAGCTTTTAGTAATTCTACTAATTCAACAGTTTGCTCAGCAGTCAAAGGCAATGCAGGTAAACCACCCTCATTAAGTCTTTCTTGCGTGTGTGCTTTATAATTAGCTAATAAACTCATATAATTATCTCCTCTTTTATTTTAGAAAGTTACCTAAATTATATCATAAAGAGAAAAATAAACTTGTACAAGTTTTGCAAAAAATTGTACAAGTTTATTTTTATGTCTAAAAAAGTTACAGTTAAGCTTACTATCAGGATTTTATTTATTCTTTATTTTCGTTTTTTTGCTAAAATTAAAATATAAATGTACAATTTCTGTACAAAGTATTTATTATTTGTTCAATTAGTTTTTAGTAATATTCCTACTGAGTAACTAATTTAAAATTTAAGAGTAAATAATGATAAAAGAACTTCAAAATAAACTACATAATGAGATTCCTCTAACAAAAATAATGGAAATAAAAATCCAAAATTACACTAATCAAGAATTAATTACAACGGCTTCTTTAGGAATTAATATAAATGACAAAGGTACTGCTTTTGGTGGAAGTTTATCTACTTTGAGTATCATTTCAGGATGGAGTTTATGTTGGCTTATTTCAAAAGAGTTAGGATTTGATTCTAATAATATCGTGATTATAAAAAATGAAACAAGCTTTAGAAAACCCGTAACTAAAGATATAATTTGTCATACGAAAAAACCTTCAAATGAAGAAATACAAATATTGAAAGAAAAATTACTTACAAAAAAAAGTGCTTCAATTAAAATAGAATCCAAAATAATTGAAAATGATGCAATATGTGTAGATTTTGTCGGATATTATGTTATAAAGTTATAAAAAAAATTAAAAACCCAGGAAAAGAAATGACAAATATAGAAAAACTTGCAAAAATACTAAAAGAAGATTTAAAAAGAAAAACGTATAAGTTTCGAATTACAGGATCTCCATTAATTAATTTTGTTGATCTAAAAATCTCATTAAATCAATCGGGCCCGCAAATTACAATTTGGACA
>JAIELU010000240.1 GCA_019752775.1 Campylobacterales bacterium
AAAATCGAATTTATGAATCGAAAATCAATCGAAAAATCAAATGCAAATCAAAAATTTAATCGATTGTTTAATTGAAAATCGAATTAAAGAACTTCAAGCACATTTAAAAGAAGCCCAAGAAAAAGCCACAGGAAGATCAACTAAAAATTTAGATACTGACACAATTTTAAATAATGATTTTTCATTAAATCAAGAACCAGAAATAAAAACTTATAATTCTAGAGAAAACTTAAATGATATAAAAGATGGTTCGGTATTAAAAGAAAATCAACTATTAGTTGCAACTGCTGGTGAACAATTAAGATTAATAGAACAATTAAAACAAGTAAAAAATAGAGTTACGAGCCTGTAAAACTAACTGTGTAAACCCTAACAAATAGATTTAATTGATATTATAATCGAGTAAATAAATAGAAAAAGATTTACATGAGTTTGATAAACCACGAAGAGTTAAAAAAGCAAATAAAAGATGGTACATTTACATCACTAGATGTTATTACAATGAGTTTAAAAATATACGCAAAGAAGTCATACAAACTGCATCACAAGGAGAACTAACTTCAACTTAGGCTACGATAGAGATCAACAATCAGACACTTCCAACTACCGTAATGGCTACAATGAAAAAACTATAAAATCAAAGTATTGAAATATTGATGTTTCTATTCCAAGAGACAGAGATTCAAACTTTGAACCACAGCTTGTAAAAAGCGTGAAGTGCTTTTAGATGATAATTGGGGTAAAAAATATCCTAATATTACAGCTTCTTGGCAGACTCACAGGAATGAACTCTCAACCTTTTTCAAATATCCAGAAACAGTGAGAAAACTGATTTACACTACTAATCCTATAGAGTCTTTAAATGCCACAATAAAAAGAAAAACAAAATCTAAAGGTTCATTTCCAACTGAAGCATCTGCTTTTAAAGTTATGTATCTAGCCACCCAGGAGCAACAAAAAAAATAGAATGCTAATAGTATAAGAAATTGGTATGAAATCTTCCCTCAACTTTGTATATTTTTCAGTGAAATTATGTCAAAATATACGAAGTGATTTAGGAATAAGAGGTCGGTTTACACAGTTTATTTTACGGTCTCTAAAACTCTATCTTTTTTTCCAAATACTCATTTGAGAAATTGTATGTTGATATTTTCGTGATGTTTCTTTTATCACAAATGGAACATCAATTGTTTCTAAAAGTTCAAAATCTACTAGAAGATTTTCTTTTAAAGTATCCAAAGTTTTTACTTCTTTATTATCTTTAATATATCCACCAAGCCAGTTTTCTTTTGGTGTATAGTCTTCTAGCCATGTATATGGACTTAAAAGAACTAATAATCCATCTTTATTTATTCGTGAGGGAATATCATCTAAAAACTTTTGAGGATAATATAATCTATCAATTAAATTT
Organism: Campylobacterales bacterium; assembly: GCA_019752775.1. Lineage (GTDB taxonomy): Bacteria > Campylobacterota > Campylobacteria > Campylobacterales > Arcobacteraceae > Aliarcobacter. Next base: position 1,412 of record JAIELU010000240.1, read on the forward strand.
GAACAAAATATTAAATCAAAACCTGTATAAATGTCTTTTAAATTACAAGCATCACCTTGCATAAATGTCACTTTATCTTTGATTTTTTCTAGTCCTAATTCTTTTAAAGAAACGGTTTTTTCTTCAAAAATCTCACCCTCTTTTTTAACTTTATAAATTAAAGAATCATAAATTTTAAGTTTAATTCCAACATTTATAAAGTTTGTAGAAAAATCAATTCCAATAACTTCATCAAATATTTTAGCTAGCTCAAAAGTTGACCTTCCAACTGAACAACCTAAATCCAAAGCTTTTTTCTTATTTATATTTTTTAAATAAGGGTTTAAAAGTTCAACTGAATTTAAACAGAAATTTTTAACTCCAAAATTTTCACTTCCATAGTGAAAATCACAATATTGAGCAATTAATTCATCTGTTTCATAAACATTATCATTTAATTTTGTTCTATATTCATTTGTTGATTTCACATATCTAAATCCTGCATGTTGAAAGAAATGCTTTCTAAAGGCATATCTTGCCTCTTTTAGTATTTCGTTTCCTAAAGAGATAAATGAGCCACCTTTCATTAAAGCGTGTCTATCATCAAATGTAGGAGTCGTAAAATCATCATAAATAGGATGTGTAATAAAATCATCAAAAGGATAAATAGGAGTTAAACTCCATTGCCAAACATTTCCTATTACATCATAAAAATCATCAAATTTATACTTATTAACGCTACTTTGATTAAACTGAATAAGTCCAATGTTTGCCTCTTTTTCTTGGGCATTTGTATAATTATATAAAGCATAATATTCATCTTCACTAGGAAGCCTTACTTCAAAACCTAACTTTGAAGATTTATATTTACAAAAAGCTTCCGCTTCATAAATATTTATATCAACTGGATAATTTAAAGCAAGTGGAATAACTCTATTTATTTCTCTTAAAAAATAACTATCATCTTTTTTTATCCAAAAAGGTGGATGTTTTGCTTGAGTAAAATCCAGCCATTCTTTTCCTTCTGTTGAGAAAAATTCAGGTTTATTATAACCACCCTCTTTTACAAACTCTAAAAATTCACCATTTGAAACAAGATATTTTGATGCTTGAAAATCTTTTATAATAGCTTTATGAAAAGAAAATTCATTATCCCAACCATAAAAAACTGGATTTTCTCTATTCTTTTGTAAAGTTATAGTTGAACCTTTTACTTCCAATAACTCATTTTTGGGATAAGTAGTTAAAGCTTCATTTTTATAAGAAAAAATTTCTTCAGTTTTTAAAAATTTAATATCTAACTCTCTTAGTAAAACTGAAGATGTTTCAATATGTATATTTTCATGTTCAATTCCCATCAAAATAATCCACATAGAACTATCCCAATTTATAGGCATTGTAAAAGACAAAGTATCAATTAAATCTAAAATTATTTGTTTTACTTCATTTCTATAAGCTTTTGTTTCTTCATATGTTGGCCAAGTATAATGTCCTGAATTTAAATCATCCCAAGACATTTCATCAACACCAATTGCGAAAATTGATTCAAATCTAGGATTAACCCTTTTTTTGATTATATTTGCAAGAGCTAGTTTATTTATAAAAAATGTTGCTGTATGTCCATAATAAAAAATTAAAGGATGTCTTAATCTATTGGGTTGTTGATATAAAAATTCTTTATCTTTTAATAAATCAAAAAGCTTTTCATCTAATTCATAAGTTTGTAAAAACTGCTTTTTAATTTCTTCTCTTTTTTCTTCAATCGTACCTATTGTTAGGTTTACGCTATTTTTTATATAATTCATTAAATTCCTTATCTAAAAATTCTATTTTTTTTATTTTATTGTTTTTTTCAAACTCTTTGTATACATTTAATAGCTGGTTTAACTCACTTTGCCCTAAATTTGGCAAATGATTTTCAAGCCTTAATACTATATCTTTTGTATCAATTTTTAGTAAACTTTTTACAATATAATTTTCAATTAAAACCATTCCTAATCTTTTTATAGATTTTGTTTTGTCAAGGATAATTAAAGCTTCATTCGTAGTTTCTAAAACTTCATTGCATAAAGATAAATCCATAATATTTGAAATTTTATATAAAATATTTAATGCAAAATTATGTAAAACAACTGGAATTTCATCCCTATCTCCAACTGATTGTTTTAAAATCATTCCAAGTCGCCCAAGTTTTATTGATTTATCAATAGTTTTTTCATCTTTTGAAGTTTGTAAAATATATTTATATCTATAAGAAATAGCCATATTTACAAAAGTCCCACCATATTCAAAAGCTCCTAAAGTTGGTATTGATAAGCATTTTTTATAAAAATTAATTGCTTCATCATAATTTTCATTCCACTCTTGTAAATTTGCTTTTATATTATAAAAATGCCATAACCATAAAGGATTATTATCTTCACTGTGAGAAAATAGTAAACTTTCTAACTTATTTAAAGATTCTATTCCTTCTTGTTTTAAACTTTCATTTCTTTGTGAAATGATAATCCAAACAGCTTTTCTTTGATAATATCTAACTTCTATATCATTTGGTTTAAAATCTTTTCCTAAATTAAGCTCTTTTGGTAAACTATTATAAGCTTGCTCAAATTGTCCCATTCTTTCATATAATGAACAAATATTTAAAGCATATTTATTTGGATTTATCTCATATAAATATTGATTTAATAATATTGCTTGTTCAAAATGACCATTTCTTTCAAATAAAAATGCTAAATCATTTAAAGCTTCTATTGAAATTTTTCTATAATAAGAGTTATTTGAACTTTCAAAAGTATTTATATCATTAAAATCAAACATAAATCCAGCTATTTCAAACCAATAAAAATTAATTAATTCATATTGTTGTTTATTTTTAATCGAACTAATAAATTTTTCCAAAATCTTTATAGTTCGTCTTTGATCTAACACAATATCTTTTACATAATAATATAAAATCAAAAAAGATATTGGATTTTCAAAAGTTGTAACACACTCTTCTATGTGATTTCGTAAGTAATAAGCTAATCTTTTTTCTTCATCACTTAAATCTTTGAAAGTAACATTTGAAGTAAAAAAAACTTGTAATGATTTTTCTTGAGCTAGAAATTTAAAATCATCAAAACTTCTATTTATAAAGTTTTGAAATCCAAAAATCAATTGATTTTTAGAGTCTTGTTCCTCTTTAATAAAGTTTTTACCACAATATTCAAAAAGTTCCAAAGATATAAAAGTTTTTTTGTCTCTTTGTTTTAAAATAACAGTTGAGCAAAGTTGCATTAATGAATATAATTTTTGTTCTTTTGACGATAATAAAATTTCAATATCACACTTTTTAGAACTACTTTCACTTCTTATTATTTCAATATCTAAAACTCCAAGTTTTTTTAATCTTTTAGTTATATTTTGTAATTTGTCATTTCTAACATAAAAATTTACACTTAAAAATCTATTTAAAATCGTACTTGTAAAAATCTTCCAAATCCAATGATTTGCGTCTTCTAAATCGAAATTATAAAGATGAATATTCATCTTTTTATCAAAATTAAAAAGCGTTAATTCTAATTTCTTTAATTTTCTAATATCTTTATTAAACCAAGAAGAAATTAGATTTTTAAATTCATTTCCCTCTCCATCTAAAATTGATGGCATCATCAATAAACCAAGAAAGAAAATAATAACAAAAGTAAAAGCTATATAATCATTAAATTGCCATAAAAAAGGCATCTCAAAAACAATTTTTTTCAAAAAATCTTCATATATAGAAACTGATAAAAATGCTACGAGAATAACAAAAACAGAAAATACAGAAATAAAAGTTGATGAAAATTTCTTTTTAAGAAAATAAAAAAAAGACGAACTTCCTGCCAATAAATTTACATCATGTTCAAATTTATCCAAACTATCATTTTCACAATATGTTATATATAAATCGTTATTTTTCTTTATAACACAACTCTCATCAATGGTTTTTCTCTTTGAATTACAAAGTTTTGAAATATGGATAAAACAATTAGTTTGGTTCATTTTAGTTTTTTATTCCCTCTCGCGCTATTTTATTTTGTAGTGGATCTGTAAATGTATAAGAACCATCTTTTAAAGGAAAATCATAATTTTCAAAGGTTTTTTGAAAACCTTTAATAAAATTATCATCATAATTTTTCAAAGCTTCTTTTACTGTTTCTATATATTTAACTGGAATAAATGTATTTTCTTGCCCAATAAATGCAATTTTTTCTTTTTTTGTTGTCATAAAAGCTATTAAATCGCTTTTTATTGTTTCATCTAAAACATCAGTTGATTTTATATCTATACAACTATAATTTTTTTCTCTTAATTTTAAAATTTCCAATTCTTCTTCTGAAATTTCTATTACAACTCCATCTAAAATAGAATTTTCATTTTTTTGAATATTTAAAAAAACTCCATTTACATTTTTATATTCAAAAGCAATAGATTCTATTGCATTCCAAACTCTTTCATAACCTTTTAT
>JAIELU010000164.1 GCA_019752775.1 Campylobacterales bacterium
TTTAACGCAAAGTTATATGTATTTTAATGCAGAAGATGAAGAACTAAGTGTTAAAGAGTTTAAAGAAAAAATAAAAACTACAAAAGATAGAAAAAAAAATATTATTGGAACTGTATTTTTATATAGTCCATTAGTAACTCCAATTGGATTTGATTCAAACAAATATTTACTAGAACAAGATTTTGAAGATTTTGGAAAAATGATTGAATTAAAAGGTGAAAATCATATCACAGTTTTTAAACAAGCAATGAGAGAACATTGTGCAGGAAAAATAGTTGAAATAAGAAATCTATTTAATCTAATAGAAAAGAATATTGATATTCCTGTATTATTAGAAAAATTCAATAATGATTTAGAGAGTTATAACTCTTTTCAAACTACACAATTTGACAGAGATATTATGTATTTAGATGCTGCAAATTTAATCCCAAGTGGAAAATTTGTATTCTTTTGTTGGGGAGATAAAATAAAAGAAAAAGAATTCCCATACATAAATGATTATGCCAAAACACTTTATGAAAATAGTGTAAAACTAGGTAAAAAAGTAGTTTTTGTTTATAAAAAAGAAAAAACTGAACAAGGTGCTATTGATTATCTACAATTTTCAAATCCAATGCAAAATTATAAATATAAAAGTTCGATTATAAATTCTATTAAAAAAGCTTTTGAGGAGTTTCCTCCATCGATAACTCCTTACGAATAAAGGAAAAAGTTATGTTAACACCTGAATTTCTAAAAAATCAAAGAGTACTTTTTGTTGAAGATGAAGAACTAGCTAGAGAAAAATTAGCAAAACTATTAAGTAAACTCTTTAAAGAAGTTGTTTTAGCCTCAAATGGTCTTGAGGGATTAGAAAAATACGAAAAATCAAAAATTACAAATGAAAAAATTGATTTAATCATTTCTGATATTAATATGCCAATTATGAATGGTCTTGAAATGTTAGAAAAAATTAGAGAAATAGATACTGTCATTCCTTTGATTTTTACAACTGCTAGAAGTGAATCTGATAATTTACAAAAAGCTATTGATTTAAATGTTAGTAATTATATTATGAAACCAATAGATACATTAATTCTTGTAAAAAAAATAACTGAAGTTTGTGAAAAAAGCTATTTTGAAACAGAACTTCAAGAAAAACAAAAAGAGCTTCAAACATATTTAGATGCAGTTGATGGTGTAGCATTAATTTATAAAATGGATGAAAACGGTGTCATTTCATTTGCAAATAAAAGTTTATTACTTACTTCAAAATATACACTTGATGAATTAAAAAATGTTAATTTTAGCGAACTTATTCATCCAGATATTCCTAAACAATCAATTGATGATACATGGGAAATCTTAAAAAGTGGTAAGATTTGGACAGGAAATACTAAATTTATCACAAAAGACAGAGAAACTTTTTATTTAAAAAATACAATTTTTAAAATAAAATCTCATCACAAAGATGAGTATATAACTATTGGTTTTTCTACAACTCAAGAAAATAATGAAAAAAGAGAATTTCAAAAAAAAGTTATAAAAACAATTCAAGAATTTAATAAAAAAGAGTTTACATATAAAAAGCTTGTAATTGAACTAAATGATAAAATTGAACAATTAGAGTTATATATTCCTAAATTACAAGAAGAGTTAGAAGAACAAAAAGCAAAAACGATAAGTAGACAAAGACAACTTGAACATTATGAACTGCAAATGCATAATGTTGATGAAAAATACCTAGGACACATGACTATAAAAAGTAAAGAATCAGATGAATATACAAGAACAATTGCAATTTTAAAACAAGAAAAAAATATACTTGCAGATAAAAATAAAGAAGCTAATTTAGAAATAGCTGCTACAAAAAAAGAACTTGATCTTTTAACAAAAACAAATGCTGAAAAAATGAAAAGAATAAATGATTTAACTGATGTTATAAAAACACTTGAATCAAGAATTAGAGATTTGATAGAATAAGTCAAAAAAGTAGCAATAAACTTCTATTTAAAATCTTTACTTTCTATTAATTAACATATTTATATTACCAATGAATTCTAAATACGATAAAATTACTCTTATTTCAAATAAAAATTGAATAAGGAAAAATATGTTTACAAAAATAATATTAACTTTGATACTAACTTTTAGTTCAATAATCGCAAAGGAAAATAAAATGAGTATTTATGACTTTAATGTAAAAACAATAGATGGTGAAGAAATTTCAATGGAAAAATATAAAGGAAAAGTTCTTTTGATTGTAAATGTTGCCAGTAAATGTGGATTTACAAGCCAATATGAGGGTTTAGAAAATCTTTTTGATAAATATAAAAATGAAGATTTTATGGTTTTAGGATTTCCATCAAATCAGTTTGCAAATCAAGAACCTGAATCAAATGAAAAAATCAAAGAGTTTTGTTCTTTAACTTATGAAGTAAAATTTGATATGTTCGCAAAAATAGATGTAAATGGAGATAATGAAGCTCCAATTTATAAATTTTTAAAATCAAATCAAAAAGGTATTTTAGGAACTGAAGCCATAAAATGGAATTTTACTAAGTTTTTAGTTGATAAAGATGGAAATATTATAAATAGATATGCATCTACAACTACACCTGAAGCAATAGAAAATGACATAAAAAAACTTCTAAAATAAAGGAACTACAATAGAAAATTTTACAAATAATATCCAAGAAGCAATATCTTACATGACTTCTTGGGAAATGTTAGCTGTTTTTTTATCAGTTAGTTATTTATTACTTGCCATTAAACAAAATCTTTGGTGTTGGGGAGCTGCATTTTTTAGTACATTAATTTATAGTATTTTATTTTTTGATGCTTCTCTTTTAATGGATAGTGTTTTAAATATCTTTTATTTAATAATGGCTGTTTATGGTTGGTATTCTTGGAAATATGGGAATAGTGAAAAAATAGAAAAAGAGCTTGGAATAACTAGTTATAGTTTTTTTACAAATATAAAAATCATATTTATTTTAATAATTATCTCTTTATGTTTGGGTTATTTTATGGCAAATTATACAAGAGCTGATTTTGCATATTTAGATACTTTCACAACTGTGTTTGCTGTATTTGCTACATATATGCTTACAAAAAAAGTATTAGAAAACTGGCTTTATTGGGTTGTAATTGATGCAATTTCAATTTATATTTATATTCATAAAGGTTTTTATTTAACGGCTGTATTGTTTTTGATATACACACTTCTTGCAATGATTGCATACAAACAATGGAAAAAAGAGTATTTAAGTTTTGACAATTGAAGAATTAAAAAAATATAATATTTTTAAAAAAGAGTTATTAAACCTTGAGTTATTAAAAAATCAAGGTTTTAATAATATATCTTATCTTCTAAAAACTACCGGAAAATCTTATGTGATAAGAGTTTTTAAATCAAATGAAAGTGTAAATATAAGCCGCAAATTTGAATATAAGATTCAAAAAAGAGCTTACAAAAAAAACATAGCTTCAAAACCTATTTTTTTAAATAATAAATTTATGATTTATGAATATGAAAAAGGTATTCATAAAACTAAATTATCAAATTTTGAATTAAAAGAATTGATTTTAAAAGTAAAAAAATTTCATAAATTTAAAATAAAAGAAAAACCTTATGATTTACTTTTGGATTTAAAAAATTATTCGCAAAAACTAATAAATAAAAAAAGCAAAAAACTAATAAAAAACTGTTATAAAAGTTTGCAAATTTTAAAAAAATACAAATACAATTTTGCATTAACACATCATGATTTAAACCCTAAAAATATAATTTTTAATGAAATGGGCTTCAAAATTATTGATTGGGAATATGCAGGAGTTAATGATAGTTTTTTTGATTTGGCTTCTATTTGTGTGGAGTTTAAACTAAACAAAAATCAAGAAAAAATAGTTTTAAATAGCTATTTTAAAACTAAAAAAAGTTATCACAAAATAAAACTAAAACACTACAAAATTATTTATGATAGTTTCTGTAAACTTTGGTTTGAAGCAAATATTTAAAAGAGATATTTAACCTCTTTTTGCTATTATTGCCTAATGAATCTACTAGACAAACTCAAACAACTTCCCAATGATGCAGGTGTTTATCAATACTTTGATAAAAACGGTCATTTACTTTATATTGGAAAAGCAAAAGTCCTAAAAAACAGAGTTAAATCTTATTTTAAATTCACTCCAAAACTTCTTCCTGCTGATAAATTAGGTGCAAGAATTTATAAAATGATTAGCGAAGTTGAAAGTTTAGAATGGATTGTTGTTCCAAGTGAACACGATGCTTTGATTTTAGAAAACTCTTTAATCAAACAACTAAAACCAAAATATAATATTTTACTTCGTGATGATAAAACTTATCCTTATATTGTCATTGATTATGGTGAAGATTTTCCAAGACTGGAAATCACAAGAAAAATCCATAAAGGCAAAAATATCAAATATTTTGGACCATACTCAACTGGTGCAAAAGATATGCTTGATAGCATTTATGAAATAGTTCCATTAGTGCAAAAAAAATCTTGCGTAAAAGGAAAAACTGCATGTTTATTCCATCAAATAAAAAAATGTTTTGCCCCATGTGAAAATAAAATTTCAAAAGAAGAGTACGCAAAAATTGTAGAAAACGCCTTAGAATACATCTACAATAAAACAAAACTTATCTCAAAACTAAATGAAAGAATGTTGCAATACTCAAACGATTTTAGATTTGAAGATGCCATGATGATAAGAGATAGAATAAAAACCATAGAAAAATCTCAAATAAAATCAGGAATTGATTTAACAACAAACGAAGATATAGATATTTTTGCAATAACTGCTTCAAACAAAAAAGCAGTAATCGTTCGAATGTTCATAAGAGATGGGAAAATAGCATCTTCAAGTCATGACTTTTTAAAGATTGATAACTTTGATGAAGAGTTTGAATTTGATTTCGAAGAAGCTTATAAAAGAGCAATTATCAACTATTATGATAATGAAATTCCTCTTTTACCAAAAGAGATTTTAGTTGGAATTGAGTTATCTGATACGATTGAACTTGAAGAGTTTTTACAAGTAAAATTTAATAAAAAAATAAAAATTATAAATCCAAAAAAAGATAAGAAAAAAGATATTGTTCAAATTGCTCTTAGTAATTGTGATGAACTTTTACGAATTGATTCAAGTAAAAATCAAACAAGTATTTATGAAGAGTTAAAAGATTTATTTAGTTTGCAAACTCTTCCATATAGAGTTGAAAGTTATGATAACTCACATATGATGGGACAAGCGACCGTGGGTGCTATGGTTGTTTGGAGTGAAGAGTTAAACTCTTTTGAAAAAAAATCTTTTAGACATTATAATCTTGAATCAAAAGATGAATATTCACAAATGAGAGAGATGTTAATAAGAAGAGTTGAAAGTTTTGAGAAAAACCCAGCACCAGATTTATGGATAATAGATGGAGGAGAAACACTTTTAAAATTAGCCTATGATATAGTGTTATCAGTTGGAGTAAATCTTGATATAATTGCAGTTGCAAAAGAGAAAATCGACGCCAAAGCTCATAGAGCAAAAGGTGCAGCAAAAGATATTATTCACTATAAAGATAAAAAAAATGGTGAATTTAAAAATTTTAAATTATCAACAAGTGATAAAAGATTACAATTTGTGCAAAGACAAAGAGATGAAGCGCATAGGTTTGTAATCAATTTTCATAAAAAACAAAAAAGAGCAGAAGATAAACAAATCTCATTATTACAAATCAAAGGAATAGGAGAAGCAAAAATCAAAAAACTTCTTTTATATTTTGGAGAATTTGAGAAAATCCGAAATGCAACTTTTGATGAATTAAAAAATGTTTTAAATGAAAAAGAT
>JAIELU010000155.1 GCA_019752775.1 Campylobacterales bacterium
TCGGTGGGCTTGTCGGGATGAATATGGGTGGTTCTGCCATCACCAAAACTTATGCGACAGGAGTCGTGAGTGGAACGGATCATTTTGGTGGGCTTGCTGGGCACAACGCTAATTCTACTATCTCTAGCAGCTTTTGGGATACTCAGACCACAAGACAAACAACTTCAGCAGGAGGAGTCGGAAAAACCACAAAAGAGATGAGTTATGGTCAAATGTATAAAGATGATTCATGGGATATAGTAGTAGATAATAGTGTTACATCTAATACACCAATACTTAAAAAAGTTGGCGATACTTACAAATGGGCAATCTCACCATTAAGTTTATCTTATACCCTAAGTGATAAAACAACAATTTACAATGGCAATACTCAAAATCTAAGTGACTTTTATACAAATGTATTTGGAGCTGACTACTCATTTATAAATGCCTATAAATTTCAAAAAGATAGTGCAGATGTAACTGGCTATAAAAACGCAGGAACATATAGTAGTATAAAAGTTGCTTCAAATAATGATTTTCTAACAATTGCATCGGGTACAGATGGAAAACTCACTATCAATAAAAAAGATTTAACAGCCATAACAGCCATAACAGCAGAAAATAAAACTTACAATGGAAATACTGATGCTACCTTAGTTACATCAAGTGCAGGATTTACTGGAATAATAACTGGGGATACTTTAACAGTAGCATCTGCAACAGGAGCATTTGACACTAAAGATGTAGGTGAAGGTAAAACTGTAAATATCTCTGGATTAGCACTAGGTGGAGCAGATGCAAGTAACTATAACCTTATAGGCACAACAGCTACTACGACAGCAAATATCACTGCCATGCCAACACCAACACCGATTACTCCGCCTGTATCTCAAAAGAAAAATAATATAAATGACATACTAACACCTATAATCAATGGAGTACAAACTACAGTTCAAGTTCCAAATATTTTAGTAAATCTCTCAGTAGCAAATGCACCTAGCGTAACTTCTTCTTTAGCGATGCAACAGACAAATGCAAACTTAGCTACAAATCTTGGGTTACAAACTGGTAGTGTACAAATAACTTCCACAGCAGCCAAAGGTGAAGAGGCGAATTCACTCGTAACACTAAGCGAGATAAAAGAGGCTATGGGGGATTCAACTCAAGATGTAAGAGTACCGTTTGCAAATAACTCAATCATAGACCTTGTTAACGGCGGAGTAAACCTCCCAGAGGATGTAGACCAACTGTTCTATGTAACTAAAACTGCTAAGAAAAAAGTAAATAAGGAATAAAGAGATGAAAAGAGTTATAAAAATAAATATAGCCATAAAAGCAGTGACACTCTCATTAGCTACAACTTCACTTTTAGTTGGAGCTTCTATCCCCTCAAGCAGTGATATCCAAAGAGAGGTTCAACCTCCAAAAGATTTACCTAAAAAAGTAACTCCTTTAGTAGAGATTGGTGGAGTTCAAAAGTACGCACCTGTAATGGTAGATGATAAAAGCGGAAAAACAATCTTTGTAAAAAGCTTTAAAATCACAGGTGGACTTCAAATGCCAGAGGCATTACTCCAAAAACTTCTCGCATCTTTTACTAATAAAGATTTAACATTTGCACAGCTTCAAGAAGCTGCATCTATTGTCACAAAATCATACCGTTCAAACGGCTTCTTTGTTGCCCGTGCTTACATTCCTGCTCAGAACATGCAAGAAGATATTGTAGAGATAGCAATCATAGAAGGAAACTACGGTAAATTCATACTTGATAATAAATCAAATGTAAAAACTCCAATAGTTCAAGCCATACTCGATGATGTTAAAGATACAAACATAGTAAGCACAAATACACTTGAACGTGCAATGCTCATCATAAACGATATGCCAGGTGTAAAAGTAATAGCAGCAGATGTAAAACCTGGGGAAGAAGTGGGAACTTCTGACTTTACAATAAAAACAGAAGCAAAGCCATGGTATGATGGATATATCCTAGGTGATAATTATGGAAGTAGATATACAGGTAAAAATAGACTCTTTACAGGATTAAATCTCAACTCTCTTGCAGGTCTAGGAGATAGATTTACTTTAAATGGACTTATCAGTAATGGAAGCGACCTAAAGAATGGTAGAGTTGCATATAGTATTCCTCTTATGCCAAATGGATTAAGAGCAGAGATAGGTTATTCTAAGACAGATTATGCTCTCACAGATGTCTATGAATCTCTTGATGCATATGGAACATCTAATACCCTTGATGCAACACTCTCATACCCAATCATAAGAACAAGATTAGAAACTCTTAAAATCTCATCTACCCTAGCCGTAAAAGATTTAAGTGATTACCAAGCAAATGAGATAACAAGTGATAAAGATGCAAAATCTATCAACCTTGCTCTTAACTACACAAGAGATCAAAAACTCTTTGGATTTGATTCACAGATAAATTCAGGGCTTACTTTTACTTATGGAGATTTAAAATTTGTAGATAGTGACTCAACAATAAATGATGCTAATGGAGCAAATACACAAGGTATATACTCTAAACTAAACGCATATATTGGAATGTCAACTCTATTGCCAGCAGAGTTTGCTCTCTCAACAAACCTACAACTTCAAAAAGTATTAGGCGGTAAAAATTTAGATGGAAGTGAGGATATGTCTATTGGTGGAAGCAATGGGGTAAAAGTATTTCCAGATGGAGAACACAGTGCAGAAAATGCAATACTCTTTAATCTAGAACTCTCAAGAGCTTTACTAACTCTAGGAGCATACTTTCATAAAATAGGAGTATTTTATGATGCAGGATATGCAACCATGGAAGATAATAGTAAAACTCCATCATTCAAAAGCAGAACACTACAAGATATAGGAATAGGTTACTACGCATCATACAAATCACTCTTTGTAAAAGCACAAGTTGCAACTCTAGTAGGAGGTGAAGATGTAGTAAGTGAACCTGAGTATAATACTAGGTTTTTAGTGCAAGGTGGGTGGGTTTTTTAGTTCTATATGCCAAAATGATTCCAATAAGTAAATCATACTTAGAATTTAAAAACTTCTAAGTTAAAATAATATGTAAAAAAGAAGTAACTATCAAGTTATTAAATAAAGATGAAAGAAATTAAATTTTATTAATTTCTTTTTCTAGATTTTTAAAATATCTTTAAAAAACTCGAGATAATGGCTATATCTATTTGCTTACATAGTTATCTCTATATCAAATAAGATTACAATTTTATATAAACAAGAAAAATAATGGTAATTTGTGATAATTGTTAAAAAAAGAGTTTAAAATGAATATAAAAATATTAATATTAAGTGCTTGCAGTGTTTTAGTTTTGCAAGCTAGTGATGGTTTTAATAGTGAGTGTTTAACATAGCTTTTAAAAAATGAAAAGAGAATAAGTTATTTTACAGGCTCTTTTAGTCTCGTACTTGTTCTTTTTCTTAATATTCAATTTTTCTAATTATCTCAGAACTAGGTTTTGCAAAATAGTAACCTTGTGCGTAATCAACGCCTATTTCTTTTACTTTTTCAAGTTCATAGGGAGTTTCTACTCCTTCTGCTAATATTTTTATATTATTATCAACACAAATAGTTCTTAATGCTTTATATATTGATTGTTTCATTGGGTCTTTGTCAATATTCTCTATAATATTTCTATCGACTTTTATAATATCAGGTTTAATATCAATTATCATATTAAGTGAAGAATATCCTTCTCCTACATCATCAAGTGCAATTAAAAAACCTTTTTTTCTGTAAAAGTTTAAAATATTTTTTAAGTGTTCTTTATCTTTAACATTTTGAGTTTCTACAACTTCAAAAACTATATTCTTTGGATCAAAATCTAATTGTTTCGCCCATTTTACAGTAGAAGCTAAACAAAATTCAGGGTCATAAATAGAAGTTGGAATAAAGTTTATAAAAACTTTTGCATCTATTTTTTTTACAGCTGTTGTTTTTAAAGCTGTTTCTCTACACATTCTATCAAGAGTAAAATTCATATCATTTCTTGTAGATTTTGAAAATAAAACATCAGGATACATAAGTTCACCATTAGGTAAAACACCTCTTGTTAAAGCTTCATAAGCAAATATTTTATTGGTTTGAATATCAATTATAGGTTGAAAATGTGCTGTTAAACTACTATTTTCAATTATATCAAAGAAGCTTTTATCTTCTATGAAATGTAAATATTTGTTAAATGATTTTGCAAAAAATATAGTTCCTAGGCTTAGTTGATTATCTTCATTTTCTATAAATATTTTTATTTCTTCTTTTTCTAAATCATTAAAATTTATATTGAAAAAATCAAAATTTTCTTCAAAAAAAAGTTTTGGATTTTTTTCTTCAATTGTTAATATTCCAGATATTTTATTAGTTTTAAAGCCTATCTTTTCAAGGAGATTTGAAGATTTAATTATTAGTTCATTTATCTGCGTGATAAAATGAATTTTACTTTCTTTTTCACTTATTTTAAAAATATCTTTACATTTACATGCCATTTTTTAATCCTTTATTATTAATTGAAAATAAAAATCTAATTAATAAATTATATAGGAATAAAAAGCTTTTTTGTATGTTTTATATGTTCTTTAATATTAATCTTTTAAGATATAAAATGATAAAATATAGTACAAATTTAAATAAAAATAATAAAGGTAGAGGATGAATACTCTCTCAGAAATCGAAAAATGGCTTAAAGAACATGCTATTAATAATTATCTAATTTCAGAAGATTTCTATATAACAGTACAAGGGAATGTTAATCTAAATAAAAAGTTAAGTGTAAAAAAATTACCTGTTAAATTTAAAACAGTAGATGGATTTTTTGACATAAGTAATAATGGACTAACTTCACTGGATGGATGTCCAAAAACAGTAACTGGGGATTTTAATTGTTCAAGAAATAGTTTAATTTCTCTTTTCGAAGGACCAACTGAAGTTAATGACTTTGATTGCTCTTATAATCAATTAAAAAATTTATCTTATGCTCCAAAAGAAGTTAAAGGAAATTTTGATTGTTCTAACAACCTAATTGATTCTATAAAAGGGATGCCAAGAACAGTAAAAGGTTCTTTTAGATGTGCAGCAAATAAAATAGCTACTTTAAAGGGTGGTCCAAAATATGTTGATGCCACTTTTGATTGTTCTGAAAATTTAATTGAAAGATTATCAGGAGGACCAGTTTCTGTTGGGCAAGATTATTTATGTTTCAAAAATAATATAACAGATCTAGATGGTGTAGCCGATGAAATAGGTCTTGATTTAGTATCGGATATTAGATTAAACCATCTTTCAAGTACATTTAATGAAGAAGAAAAAACATGGAGATATAAAGGTAGTGAAGTTATTTCACATATTTATAAACCTATTGTTGCACTTACAAATGTAGATGATATAAGTAGATGGCTTAGAAAACATGAAATAAAGAATTTTACTATTTTAAAAGACAATTCAGTAAATGTTCATGGTGATGTAAGACTAGCAGATAAATTAGCAAACTTATTAAAATTACCTTTAAATTTCAATATTATAGAGGGTGATTTTGATATCGGTGATAATGAATTAACTTCACTTGAGGGAAGTCCCAAAAAAGTTACTGGAAGTTTTATGGCCCATAAAAATGAGATATTTTCTCTAAAAGGTGGACCAAAAGAAGTTGGAGGAAGTTTTATTATTTTACATAATAA
>JAIELU010000093.1 GCA_019752775.1 Campylobacterales bacterium
AGAATTTCCGATTGTCTTTAACACTTGAAAGATTATTACTTCATTGCTTAAAATATTGTTACTTTACTATCAGGCATCATTTTTCCGAACTGTCTGAAATCAAAGCAATTTTATACGAGGAAAAGGATGAGTTAAAAATTCATTATAATGTATACTAATTGTTAAGATTATAAATATGCTTATAATAATTAATAACTCTTTTTTCATTTTATATATTTTATGCTTTACCGCTTAACATTCCATATTGTGTCATAGGTTTTAATAAATAAACTTTTAATAACCACCAAATATATCTCTCTTGAGTTGGATCAAGTGGAAATGATGGAGTTGGTTTTGCTGTCCAATCAAACTCAGCTAACATAACTTTTCCAATATCAGTGATTAAGGGACAAACAGTATAACCACCATATTTAGCAGTTGGTTCTTTCCCTTCCATTACGGCAACTAAATTATCAACTAGTACTTTATATTGTTTTCTAACTGATCCACCTGTTTTCCCCATTGGAACAGCTGCAATATCACCTAAAGAAAAGATATTTTTATATTTAACATGCTGTAATGTTTCTTTATCAACTGGAACCCAACCTTTTGCTGAACCAACTGCTGATTTACCAATTTCATCTGGAGCTTTTTGAGGAGGAGTTATATGTAATAAATCAAAAGGTACTTCAACATTTTCATGTTTATTAATTGTTTCATATTCTTCTAAATCTTTATCATAAGCACCTTTTTCTTGCCAATGTTTATTAAACATAGCAGTTTTTTTAGCAATATCGACACCTGTTAAATTATGATTAAAATTCCATTTCATATCTCTTGCAATAAATTGTTTCTCAATTGCATCTGCATACTCTTTTACACCAAATAATTTTCCAGAATCTGCATAGAATGTTAATTCTGCATTAGCTCTTGCATTTGCTTCATTTAATCTAGCATTTGTAAGATACATAACTTTTTTAGGTGCACCACCACATTTAATTGCAGTATTTGGATCAGTGAAAACACCTTTTACTTTTTGTCCATTTTTTGCTTTTTGAATAAACTTTTGTGTTTGTTCCCACATTGCAACTGCTGAATCAACATTATAAACAGATGTTATTCCTGAATCTGCAAAAACTTTTAATATTTTTGAAGCATCTCCTACTGTATATGCATCCCCAATTTCTTCTAAGCCTTTTATTGCACCATAATCTAATGCAAGTCCAGCTGCAATAATTAAAAAATCATAAGTTAAAGTTTCACCTGATTCTAGTGCTACTTTATTTACTTCTGGATTAAAATCTATTGCTTTATCTTTTAAAAGTGTAACTCCACTTGGTAAAAAATCTTTTGTGTTATAATCAATATCTGCTTTTGTGTAAATTCCAGCAGCAACTAATGTACTTCCTGGTTGATAAGATACTGATTTTGGGTTTGGCTCAACTATTGTAATATCAGGATTTGATAAAGTATTAGCTAATCTTGCTGCAGTTGAAATACCAGCTAATCCTCCACCAATTATTACTATTTTTCCTGTTGCATTACTTGCTTTTAATTCTGTGGCAGCATTTGCTTCAGAACCACCTCCCATCAAATATACAGCTGAACCAAGTCCTGCTACTTTAAAAGCTTCTCTTCTTGAAATTCCACTTTTTTTTAATTCGCAATCAACAAGCTCTAAGGCTTTTTCTAGTTCATTTTTCATCATTCTCTTTCCTTTTTTAATAATACCTATAGACTAAGAATAACAAAAAAGATATAACAGTAGACTTATATATGAGTTGGTTCAACTTCTAATTATTATAAGAAAAATTTATATTATTTACTGCAACTTCATAATCATTTTTATTGTTAATATTTATAAATTCACCATTATCTGGGAATCTTAAGATTTTGTGAATATTATTTTTCAATAGATAGCCAATTTTATGTATATCATTCTCAATCATTGTTTTAATAGTTAAACTTATATTAGATGAAAAAACTCCACATAAATTATGAGTTTTTTCTGTTTGTGCAACACAAATATCATAATCCTTTGATTCTTTTATTAATTTGTATATTGAATCAATCGATACAAAAGGTGTATCAACTGTAATTATAAATATTTTCTGATTTTTAAATTTTTCAAATATTGTATCCAAAGCCAATATTGGTGAAAAAATATCTTTATTTTTATCCAAAATCAAAGAATCTTTTTCTAAGAAATCAAATTTATCTACTTTTGAAGATATATAAATATTTCTAAAATAAGGTTTTAATCTATCATATTGATATTGTATGAGAGTTTTTGAAGAAGAAAATGGAAGAAGAGATTTATCTTCTCCCATTCGAGAGCTTTTACCTCCACTTAAAATTACACAAGTAATTTCAAAAGGAGTAATCATAATTATAAACTTCTTGGGTCTGTAATATATCCAGAAATTGCAGAGGCAGCGGCAACTGCACTATTTGCTAAATAAATTTTTGAGCTTCTTGAACCCATTCTTCCAACAAAGTTTCTATTTGTTGTAGAAATACAAACTTCACCATCACCCAAAATTCCCATATATCCACCTAAACATGCTCCACATGTAGGATTTGATACAACTGCACCTGCATCAATTAAAATATCAATGTAACCTGCTTTTGTAGCATCTCTTAGGATTTTTTGAGTTCCAGGAGTTACAATAAGTCTTACATGTCGTGCAACTTTTTTATCTTTTAAAATTTCAGAAGCAACTTTAAAATCTGATAATCTTCCATTTGTACATGATCCAATAAACACTTGATCAACTCTGATATTATCAATAACTGCTTGATTTACACTATGACCATTTGATGGTAAAAATGGATATGCAATAACAGGATTTAAAGCTTCAACATCAATTTCTATAACCTGACAATAAACAGCATCTGCATCGCTATAATGAATTTTTGGTTCAGCTCTTAATCCATTATTATTCGCAGAAACTGTATCTAAAAACTCTTTTGTAATTTCATCGTAAGCAACGATTCCATTTTTAGCTCCTGCTTCAATAGCCATATTACATAAAGAGAATCTATCATCCATTGATAAATACTGAATTGTATCACCCGTGAACTCTAAAGCTTTATATAAAGCTCCATCAACACCTAAAATCCTAATAATTTCTAAAATTAAATCTTTTCCAGTTACATAAGGACCTGGTTTTCCTTTGAATATAACTTTAATTGATTCAGGAACTTTAAACCAATTTCCACCTGTAATCATTCCAAAAGAAATATCTGTACTTCCCATTCCTGTACTAAAAGCTCCTAACGCTCCATGTGTACAGGTATGTGAATCAGCACCAATAATAACATCACCTGGTAATACTAAACCTTTTTCTGGTAAAAGGGCATGTTCAATTCCCATATCTTTTTCATCAAAGAAATATTTTAAGTCATGTTTATAAGCAAAATCTCTTGAGATTTTTGCTTGATTTGCTGATGCTATATCTTTTGCTGGAATAAAGTGGTCAAGAACAATAGCAAACCCCTCTGGATTTACTAATTTCTCAAAACCACCATCTTCAAATGCTTTTATAGAAATCGGAGTTGTAATATCATTTCCAATTACCATATCGATTGGACTTCTTACGATTTCTCCTGCATATACTTCTTTTCCTATATGCTCACTAAAAATTTTTTCTGTTATTGTTTGACCCATATTAATTTCCTGTCATTTTCTAAAATTTGTTAGATTATAGCTAAATTTATTTTAAGCTACAAATCCCTAAGCGTTAATCTCTTTTTGCTTTTTTTCTTCTCGTGATTGTCTAATTTGTTTAAAAATAATTATTACAACTGCTAAATCTATAATTACATCTGCTATATTAAAAATTGCAAACTCAAACCAATGATGCCAATAAAAATAATCAACAACTCCACCATAAGTGAATCTATCTAAAATATTTGATAAACCACCTGCATATAGTAATGCAATGGCTAAATAATACTCTTTAAAAACATTTTTATTTTTAAATAAATATAGTGTTGCAATTAAAATAATAACTAATTGAATATATTTTAAATTATGTTCTAAAAATGAAAACATAGAGAATGCAACCCCATAATTATACGCCAGTTTTAAAGACATATAAGGTCCATCTACATCCCAAGATAAATTTGCAAAACCAAATTTAACTACTTGGTCTATTATAAAAACAACTATAAAAATAGTTATTGCAATTTTTAATTCTTTTTTCATAATACTTTTTTGAAAAATGATTTTAAAGCTTCCATTGCATCTTCAACATCTTTTTTATTTTTTCCCTCAAGAAGTAATCTAATTTTATTTTCAGTTCCTGAATATCTGATTAAATCTCTTATTCCTTTTTCTCTTATAGGTTTTAAAATCTCTTCTAAACCTTTTATTTTTTCTAAAGGAATTTTTTCTATAACTTTCATATTATGCAAGATTTGAGGGTATAACTCGAAAGGATTTAATACTTGACTAGCTTTTTTACCCGATTTAATAATTAATGCTAATACTTGTAAAGCTGATGCTAAACCGTCACCTGTTTTTGCAGCATCTGAGAAAATAATATGTCCACTTTGTTCGCCACCAAAATTGATACCTTTTTTCTTCATTATTTCTAAAACATGTTTATCGCCAACATCTGATCTAAATAATTCAATTCCTTTTTTAGATAAATAATCTTCTAAAGCTTTATTTGACATAACAGTTGCCACACAACCATTACCTCTTAAAAGTTTCTCTTCATTTAAATAATTGCATAAAGCACCAATTAGTTTATCACCATCAACAACCTCACCTTTTTCGTCAATGATAACCAATCTATCAGCATCTCCATCAAGGGCAAGACCAATATCAGCTCTATATTCTCTTATTAATTTACCAATATGTTCAGGATGCATAGCACCACAATCTTCGTTTATATTAAAGCCATCTGGTTTATTATTTACAACAATTACATCTGCACCTAACTCTTGTAAAATTGTAGGTCCAACTTTATACGCTGCTCCATTTGCACAATCAAGAACTATTCTTAAACCACTTAAATTTAAATCTCTTGGAAATGAACTTTTGATTGATACGATATATCTTCCAATTACATCATCAATTCTTTTCGAAGCACCAATATTTCTTCCTGTTACTTGCTCATTTTGCATTAATTCATCATCATTAAAAATTGCTTCTATTGCTTCTTCACAGGTAGTATTTAGTTTATCTCCATGATTATCAAAAAATTTAATTCCATTGTCTTCATAAGGATTATGAGAAGCTGAAATCATAATTCCAGCATCACATCGCATACTTTCTGTTAAATATGCAATTGCAGGAGTGGGCATTGGACCTATTTGAATTACATCATAGCCAACAGCTGTTAATCCGCTAACAAGGGCATTTTCAATCATATAACCACTTCTTCTTGTATCTTTCCCTACAAGTATTTTTTTGGTTGTTGAATGCTTTCTAAAATATATACCAGCTGCTTTTGCTAATTTTAATACAGTAATTGCATCTAAAAAATCACCTGCTTTTCCTCTAACGCCATCTGTTCCGAATAGTTTCATTAAATCTTCCTAAAATTAAACTCTGTTTAAGTTACTTTAGGTAATATTCTACCCTTAAAATTTTTACAAAGAGGTTAAAAAAAATGGCAAATCACAAATCTTGCGAAAAAAGAGCTAGAC
>JAIELU010000018.1 GCA_019752775.1 Campylobacterales bacterium
TTTCTGCTTTTTTTATTTTTAATCATTTGTAATTCCTTGGTAAAAATTGTGATAGTTTTTTCATTCGCCATTTATATGAAGCGTGTTTCCACTCAAGCCAATTACCATTTTCATCTTTTTCATATTGACTACCTATAAAGTTTTGGAAATATGAACTTCCTATTTTTGCAGTATTTTCAAATAAAATATCAGTGTTTTCTCCATACCAATCAAAATCTTCAGTAATATTTACTGTTGGAATTGGAAAAGTAAAAGGTTGTCCTGTTTTATCACCTTGTGTCATAACTTCATAATAAGCTTTATTTATTTGATTCATCTCTTTTTGAAAATCTTTATAAGTTAACTCTTCAAATGATTTATAACCTTTTTCTTTGATTTTTTCTAATAATTCTTCATCTTGAAAATCTTTAAAAAGATGTTTTTGATTTTTCGTTGGAATTTGATCCTTTAAATCAGCAGGAATGGTCCAATCAATAGTAATATTTGTAAATGGACTTTGTCCCCATCGTGCAGGAACATTTAAGTTATAAATAAAAGACCTAACAGCTTTTTTGATTTCACTATATGATAAATTATCTTTAAACACATAAGGTGCTAAATATGTATCAAAACTACTAAAAGCTTGAGCGCCAGCCCATTCACTTTGTAAAATTCCCAAAAAGTTTGCCATTTGTCCTAATGCTTCTCTAAAATGACTAGGAGCAGTACTTTCAACTCTTCCTCTAACCCCATTAAATCCCTCATCAAGTAAAACTCTTAAACTCCAACCAGCACAATATCCACTTAAACAATCTAAATCATGAATGTGGTAATCAGCATTTCTATGTGCATATCCTTCTTCTTTTGAATAAACCTTATCAAGCCAATAATTAGCGATTACTTTTCCAGCACTATTATTAATAAGTCCTGCGTGAGAATATCCTGTATTTGAATTTGCTTTTATTCTCCAATCATTTCCATTTATATACTCTTGAATTGTTTGAGTTGAATTTATATATGTAGTATCAGATTCGATTTGAAGTATTTGTTCTCTTTGGATTTTATGTAAATGTCTATATAAAATAAAAGATTTCATAACATCAAAATATCTAGCTTTAAATAACTCTTTTTCGATAATATCTTGTATATCTTCAACAGCTACTAATCTTTTTTGTTTTATTTCAAATAAAACATTAAAAAATATAGAAATATCATATTGGATATTTACACTTTTAAATGCTTTTTTTATTGCATCCTCTATTTTAAATGATTCAAAAATTTGTTTACTACCATCTCTTTTTAATATACTCTCAATCATTTATATTTCCTTTTTAAAGATTTCGTAATTGTAGGCGAGATTTTCTTAATAAACAATGAGTCATTTTGTCACTAAAGTGTCATAAAATGGGCATTTTAAAGAAAACTAAAAACTAGAAATGCTAAAAAATATGAAAGATTAAAAATATTAAAAATTTAAGTTTTAAGTAGTTCTAAAGTTAAATTAAATAGAATGTCCGTTTTTATTAATTACAGAGGGAATAAAATGAGACATTTCTTAACATTAGCTGATTATACTAAAGAAGAGATTTTAGAAATACTAACATTAGCTAAACAAATCAAAGATGAAACTAAACGAAGAGACTTTAAAGATTATATGCCTAAAAAAACATTAGGAATGATTTTTGAAAAAAGCTCTACACGAACAAGAGTATCTTTTGAAACAGGTATTTATCAGTTAGGTGGTATCGGTTTATTTCTTTCATCAAATGACATTCAACTAGGTCGAGGTGAGCCAATGAGCGACACTGCAAGAGTAATATCTCGAATGGTTGATATGGTAATGATTAGAACTTTTGAACAAAGTAAAATAGAAGAATTTGCAAAATATTCAAAAGTTCCTGTAATAAATGGTTTAACAACTGAATATCATCCTGTTCAACTTATGGCTGATTATATGACTATTCAAGAAGCAGGACTAACTGAAGATTTAGTTGTTGCTTATGTTGGTGATGGAAATAATATGACACATTCATGGCTTAATTTGGCTGCAAAACTTGGTTTTGAATTAAGAGTTGCTACGCCAAAAGGTTATGAAGTTGATGCTTCTATTTTAGAAAAATCTTTAGAAATGGCAAAATTAAGTGGTGCAAAAATCACAATAACAAATGACCCTAAAATTGCAGTAAAAGATGCAACTGTTGTAACAACAGATACTTGGGTTTCTATGGGACAAGAATCAGAAAAAGAGAAAAGAATAAAAGATTTCACAGGATATATTGTTGATTCTGCTATGATGAAATTAGCCCATGAAAAAGCTATTTTCCTACACTGTTTACCAGCATATAGAGGTTATGAAGTTAGTGAAGAAGTTATGGAAAGTTCTCAAAGTTTGATTTTTGAAGAAGCAGAAAATAGACTACATGCACAAAAAGGTGTAATGGTTTGGTTAGATAGAAAAAGAGATGGAAAATAATGATAGATTTTAAAAAATTCGAGAAATATTCAAGACCAGGACCTAGATATACTTCATATCCAACAGCTCCTGAATTTAGTGAAGAATTTACACAAGATGATTTAAAACAATATTACAAAAATCAAACTGATGACAGAGCAATATCTTTATATATTCATATGCCTTTTTGTAGAAGTGCTTGTTATTTTTGTGGATGTAATACTATTTTTACTTCAAAAGAAGATAAAAAAGTAAGATATATTGAGTATTTAAAAAAAGAATTAAATATTCTAAAAAATCATTTAAATACAAATAGAACTGTAACTCAAATGCACTTTGGTGGGGGAACTCCAACATTTTTTTCTCCAGAACAATTAGATGAAGTTATAAATTCTGTAAAAGAAGTTTTTCCAAATTTTGCTTCTGATGCTGAAGTTTCATGTGAAGTTGATCCTAGATATTTTACAGTTGAGCATATGCAAGTACTAAAAAAAGGTGGCTGTAATCGCCTTAGTTTTGGGGTTCAAGATTTAGATGAAGAGGTTCAAAAAACAATTCATAGAATTCAACCTTTTGAATTAACGCAAAATGTAATCAAAATAGCAAGAGATGCTGGAATTCACTCGGTTAATACAGATTTAATTTATGGTTTACCTTTACAGACAAAAGAGAGTTTCAAAAGAACTTTAGAAAAAATGCTTACTTTAAATACAGATAGATTTGCTGTATTTAATTATGCTCATGTTCCTTGGCTTATGAAAACTATGAGAAAGTTTGATGAATCAACTTTTCCAAAACCAGAAACAAAACTTGAAATGTTAAAAGATACTATTGATTTTTTCACATCAAATGGTTATAAAATGGTTGGAATGGATCACTTTGCAAAACCTGAAGATGAACTATTTAAAGCAATTGAAAAAAGTGAATTACATAGAAATTTTCAAGGTTATACTACTAAAGGTGGAGCTGATTTAATTGGGATTGGACTTACGTCAATTGGAAATGGTGTTGATTATTATGCACAAAATTTTAAAGAGTTAGAACCTTGGGAAAATGCTTTAGATAATGGTGATTTACCAATATTTAAAGGTTATAGACTTTCAGATGATGACCAATTAAGACAATTTGTAATTATGGAATTAATGAGTAATTTCGCTTTAAATATAAAAAGAGTTGAAAAAGAATTTAAAATAAATTTTAAAGAGTACTTTGCAGATGCCCTAGAAGCTCTTAAAGAGTTTGAAGAGGCTCAACTAATAGAAATTAGCGATGAAAGAATAAAAGTCTCTCAAACGGGAACTATGCTTATTAGAAATATTTGTATGCCTTTTGATGCATATTTAAATAAAATCCCAGAAGATAAAAGAAGATTTTCTAAAACTATCTAAAATAAAGTAGCTTTTTGCTACTTTATTCTTTGAGATCTACCTAAAACTAAATACAAAATTGCTCCTAAAACTGGAAAAAAAACAAGAACTAAAATCCAAATAATTTTATTATAACCTGTAAATTCATGTTTTAAAATATCTATTAAAATATAAATATATAAAATAAAAGTAAAAATAACAAAAGTCATTAAAAATGATGATAATAAAATTGCTGACATATTAAATTTTCTTAAAACTATTTATATATTCATTCATCAATAAAAAATCTACTTTTTCATTAATTTTTATATCTAAATCCATTAAATATAAATTTGGCATATCAAACTCTTTTAATTTCACAAAATCTTTTCCAGTTGTAACAAAAGCATAATTTTTATATTCATTTTGGATTTTTAAAATATCATCTTTTGTAAAAGCATAATGATCAGGAAATGAAATCATTTTTATATCTTTTGGTAAAAATTCCAACAATCTTTTTGGTTTTGAAATAGCTGTTATCAAAATAGTTTTAGATGGAAGTTCACAAACTTTTTCATCTTTTTTTATACTGATAACTCTTTTAAAATCTGTTCCTTCCAAAAGTTCAATATTGGCTTGAGCATAAAATCCTTTTGGTTCTCTATATCCACCGCTTGGTAAACAAAAAATATTTGTGGGTTCATCTTTTGGACGAAGTAAAATATTAAATTTTGATATTTGATATTTAGAAAATCCATCATCTAAAAATATTATTTTGCATCCTAATTCTTTTGCTTTTAAAATAGCTTTTACTCTATTTTCGCTTACAATTATCGTAGCATTACTTAAAGAGTTAGCTAAAAGCATAGCTTCATCTCCACTTGTTTTTACATCTTTTAAAATTTTACCATTTAAAGAAACAACATATAAACCTTTTGAATTTCTTCCGTAACCTCGAAGAATCACACAAGCATTTTGATATTTTGAAGCTAGTTTTATTGTAATTGGAGTTTTCCCACTTCCTCCAACAATTATATTTCCAACTGAAATAATAGGAATTCCAAACTCTATTGGTTTTGCCATTGCTCTTTTTGTTAAAATAATTAACATATAAACAAACGTTAAAGGAAGAAGTAAAAATGAGATTATTTTTTGAAAAGTATTTGGAAAGAAGAGATAATCTTCAATCCATAAATGTAATTTTTGTTTCAAACTATTTTATATCCACTCAGATGCAACACTAATTACTTGGTCACAAACATAATTTACCTCTTCATCGCTAAGACCTGCGTACATTGGGAGTGAAAGTATTTGTTGATAGTTATTTAGTGCATTTGAGAACGCAGTGATTTTAATAGAATATTTTGTTTTATAATAAGATAAAAGATGTAAAGGAATATAATTAAGTCCTGTTGAAACACCTCGCTCTTTTAAAGCCCTTGCAAAAGCATCCCTATTTCTTGAGATTTTGATTATAAATTGCGTAAAAATATGTTCATCATTATGATCTAAAACTGTGATATGTTTTACATCTGATAATCTTCTTTCATAAAGTTTTGCTATTTCTTTTCTTCTTTTTATAAATTTTTCTGTTTTATTTAGTTGAGCTAAAGCATAAGCAGCATCAAGTTCAGATAAATCATACTTATGCCCAATATCAACAACATCATAAACATAATCTAAATTTAACCACACTGATTCCGTTTTTAATAACGTGTTTGTTTTGTTGGTGGGAGTGTTCAGAAATTTAAACATGAGAAATGGTGTATTCTGTCCTTTCAATTTTTCCGACTTAGTTT
>JAIELU010000146.1 GCA_019752775.1 Campylobacterales bacterium
TATTTTATATTCAAAATACTGAATTTTCATTCAGTATTTTTTATTAATGATGTAGAAAAAAGCCCCCATCTATTTATGGCTTGTGTAAGGCAACTGCAAGTAAATTTAAAAGATTTTACATAAATATAAAAACTATGTTATAATAATATTTAACTTGTAGATAAAACAACAATTAGGAAGTCTTCTGCAGATTTATTACTATAAAGACTTTCTAAAAATATTAAGCCCCCTCATATTAAGACACTTACAGACCCATACATGTGTATGCAAGATTCCTAGATAAAGGAATGTTTTGAAAGTTAATTCTAGTGATGTGATGATTAGGGGTAAATCACATATAAATAGTTCTACTATGTTATAATATAAAATATTTTGAAGGAAATTATAATGGATTTATTTGATAAAGCAAGAAATAAAAGTTTAGACCCCGTAACAATATTAAAGGTTTTTGTAACACACGAAGAATCTTTAAGGATAGAATTACTTGAAAAATTAAAGATATTATACCCAAATGATAATTTAAATGAAGATAATTTATTTGGATTTTTGGATCAGAAAATCGAATTAAGAAATACAAATAGTATTACTGAAGATATATTTAGAAACACAATAGTTGATAATTTAACATCACTTTCTAACATGAATCCAGAAAATATTTTAAATATGAAAAATGAAACTAATTTTGCGTTAGATAATGCAAAATTAGAATATGATATTTTTATAAAAGAGGCTAAATTATTTTTATCTGAGCAAGGAATTTTTGATTTAGATTCTGATGTTTATACTATTGGATATAATAAAAGGGTAGCTTCTGATTTAATTCCATTTTGTTTAAACGAAGGTTTAGCTGGAAGTATGGTAGCTAAAGCAAAATCACCAACTATTTCAAATACAGAATTTAGTAATAATTTAAGTATTCCTGATGTTTTAAAAAAAGAGCAATCATTTAACATTGCTTCATATGAGGTGCTTGAACAAATAAAACTACCAATAACAAAAATTGATAATAATGGCATAGAATATTTAACACCAAGTCCAATTCAGCAACATGAGGAATTAAATGGAAATAATATTCTTAATGGAGATATTAAAATTTCCTTACACCCTGTTCCAACAATTAGATGCAACGAATTTTACTTAATTGATTATGATAAAAATGGAACTCTTAAAAGATTTGATTTTAAAAATACAACTGCAAATAAAGAAAATGTTTTAGAAACAATAAAAAAAACACTTTCTGGTATTTATGTTGTTGAGGGATTGTCTGCCGATGCAACATTTCCAATAAAAGGAAAATCTTTATTTGTTCATAAATTAGATTATGCTAAATTAAAAGAATATCAAGAATCTCCACAAAATATACCAAGTTACGAATATGAAATAGATAAAAATGGTTTTATGGATATTAAATTTGATGAAAACTTTATTAAAAGTTATGAAACTTATGTTACCTTAAATGAAAATGAAAGATTTCAATATGGTTCAATTAAAAAAACTCATTCTCTACAAGATATAGCTTTACATGCTTTAGATGCTTTTTCAAATAAAAACATATCTACCGCTGTTGATTTTTATAGAGATATTCAAGAAAAATTATCTAATTTATTGAAAATAAGTGTTGTTTTAGAGAAAGATATTAAAAAAATAGGTATAAATGATTTTAATAGTCAAATTTTTGTTATTCAAAATTTATTAGTTACATTTTTAGAAAAAGAAATGTTATCAAATAATTCGTCAGAAATCTTTACAATTTTGACAGGTTTAAAAGAATATATAAATGAATCTACATTAGATCAAACCCAAGGTGATTTATTTAATGTATTAAATAACAATGAAATAAAAGAGTTATCGTTTGATTTCTTTGAAAGTATTATTAGTTTAAAAGATAAAAGAGAATTTAAAAACTTTCATCTTGAAGTTCCAAGAATGTATAGAGATTGCTGTAAAACAACTATTGCAAAAATTGATTATGCTTTTAATAAAATATTAGATTATGCACATAAAGCAAATTCAGGAAGTTTGAAGAATGATAGAACACATGAAAGAAGGGTATTAGAAAATATATCAAGAGTTCAAAAAGAATTAGGAATTTCACCTAAAGAATTACTGGAATTTTATTTAAATTCACAGATAAATAAAACGCAAAAAAATATAGAAATATTAGGTGGAATTGTAGATGGGTTTAATGAAAATTTAGATTGGCAAAACTCAAATGATTTACCAGTTATAAATATTAATAATCTACCTATAAAACCAGAAAAAGGAAAAAGAATAATTTCATACGATTTAGAAACTGGTGGTTTAAAATCGGAAGTTGATGGTTTATCACAATTTACAGCAATGGTTGTTGATTTGAATTCTGATGGAAATGTAAAACAAAGATTTTTTGTTGATGAATATACAAATCCAGAAATGAATCCAATTCCAGTTATAGGAAAAGATGATAATGGTTATATTTTCGGAAATAATTCATATGAAGGAATTACGGATACAACTAATGTAATTTATGGTTATACTACTCCAACTCCAAGTAAATTTAGTATGTTAGATAATGACACATATCATTTATGGAAAACAAATAATCCTTCAGCTCCACTTTATGATGCACAAGGCAATAATATTATATTCTTATATCCAGTACAAAATGTTGGAGCTGTTGATACTCATGGAATACAAAACGAACAATTAGTTGAAAAGCCTGCATTTAGAGAAATTTTATCGGGAGTTCAACAATTATTTAATTCTACTGATGCTATAATAGGCTTTAATATTATAAATTTTGACAACAATTTTATAACTGGATTAGCTAAAAAAAATGGATTAGAGTTAAATATTGATCCAAATAAAAATGTAGACTTAAAAGTTCTTGCTGGTGATTTATATACCTATACTCAAGTTAAAAACAATGTTTTTGAAGTATGGAAAAATGCAGACAAAATTAATTTAGATCATAATGTTAGATATGGAGGTAAAACATTAAATGCATTAAGTATGATGACTTTAACATCTCTTGAACCACGTTATGTTACAGGAGAAGAGGTTCATAATGCTTGTGCTGATACATTAATTACTGGAAACTTTGCTAAAAATGTTTTAGATATTAGTAAATATGTTTTAAAAGAAATGAAATCTTTATCAAAAGAAGCTGAAATAAATTTTAAAGTTTTAGAAAATAAAAAAGAAAATTTAGAAACAAGTAATGATAGCGATTTACTACTTACATTAAATATTTTTAAAAAAATTGAACCAGTTCATAATAATGCGATTGCTCACACAGCTTATGAAAGACAAATCAATCTTTTGAATGATATTGACCCAATTTTATCTAATATAGTTGAAAATGTTTTTGGTGATAAAACAGAAATTGATATTAAACAAAAATCCAAAAAAGAATTAGAAATATCTTAATAAAAAGTAAAAGCTTAAAGCTTTTACTTTTTATTTTTCTTTTAATTGTCTTAATTTTTTAAACATCCCATCCTTGTTTATTATTTTTCTTTTTAAACAATTAAAAATAATCTCATCTACACCACCATATGATAATAAATCGTGATATGTACAATCTCTTGTTTGTCCAACTCTATGAATTCTACCCTCTGCTTGTTCTCTTGTTACTGAGTTAAAATTATTAGAATAATAAATAATTGTACAACCTTGAATTAAAGTAACTCCTGTTCCAGCACTATCACCAGTGGCAACAAGTATATCAAAGTCCTCATTTTTAAACTTATTAATAGCTTCTTCTGAAACTTTCTTTTTTAATTTTCCGTGTTTACAGATACTTTTAAATCCTAAATCATTAAGCTTTGAATTAATTAAGTCAGCTTCTGCAGTAAAAGCACAAAAAATAATAATTTTTTCATTTTTATATTCAGTTAACAATTTTAATAATAATTTAAATTTATTATTTATTTCTAGTTCATAAAATTTTCCATCCTTTAAATAAAATCCACCTTGAATTTGCATAATTCTAATAATGCTATCTTTTAATTGTTTATTTGAAAATGGAATAGAGGTTATTTTAATATGTTCTGGAATTGGTGTATCATTTAAAATATTTTGAATTAAAGATGACTGTTCTTCACTAGGTTCGTAATAATGAACTTTATAAATCTGTTCTGGTAAATTTAATACATTTATTTTTTTTACAAAAGAAGCTTTGTTTTTCAATCTTGAAATAATTAATTTAGATAAATATTCTTTTTCTGGTTTTAAAATTAATTTTTCTACTCCACCAAACCCATTTTTTTCTTCAATATAAAAAAAATTTTTAAATTGATACCAGTTTGTTTTTTTATTTATAATATTAAATATTTTTAATGTAAC
Source organism: Campylobacterales bacterium (assembly GCA_019752775.1). Lineage (GTDB taxonomy): Bacteria > Campylobacterota > Campylobacteria > Campylobacterales > Arcobacteraceae > Aliarcobacter. The sequence goes on from JAIELU010000146.1 coordinate 4,327, forward strand.
AAACATATCTTGAAATTCTTTTGGAAATGGTGTGGCTGACAATAAAAAAACTCTACTATTTTCAGATAAAATTGAAAATAAATATTTTGTTTTTTGAGCTAATGGGTTTTTTATATTATGAGATTCATCTATAATTAATAAAATTTTTCCTGATTTAATTTCAGAAATATATTGTTCTGTTATTGGCTGTAATTCTTTTATTTTATCTTTTAAAAGAATAATTTCAGCATTATTTTTTGTAGATTTAATTAAATTTTTTAATTCTAAAATTTCTTTTTTATTTCTTTCATTTTTTTCTAAATTTTTATTAGAAAAAACTAATATCTTTGAAATTAAATCTGAATCACAGTGTTTTTCTATTTCTTCTTTCCAATTATTTATTAGATTAGCAGGAGGAATTATTAAGCATTTTGTTATTTCTCCGTTTTTTAATAAAGTACATGCTGCATCAATAGATGTTTTACTTTTTCCTGTACCAGCTTCCATAAACATTCCATATTGATTATTAATTACAGCAAGCTTACTGACTTGATTTTGAAAATCATAAGACTCGTTTTTTTGAAATAATTGAACATTTTCAATATCAACTAATCCATTTGAAGATACATTAAATAAATTTGTTGCAAAATGTAACTCTAACTCTTTTAATAACTCTTCGTCACTAACTATATTTCCAATATCATATTCTTTGGGTTTTGTATATTTATTTTGTGTGTTTATTTCATTTTGTTCTAATATATCATTGCATGATAAAGTAACTGGATGATTCTCCAGTAATTGTTCATTTGAAAAAACCACTTCTCCTTTAAAAATATTTTTTAAAAAATCAATATTATCAGAATCAGCCCAAATAAAATTATAATTATTAAAGCAAATAAAAACGTTATTAATAAATAGATTAATTTTATTTTTTAAATTTGTATATTGTTTGTGAGAAATATTAAATTTTTGAAAACCTGAATTTAAACACTCTAAAACAATACACGCTTTCTCATCATTTTCATTAATTACTTTAAACTCAACAATATCTAATAAAATATCAATTTTATTCATTTTTTCTCCAAATATATTTTTAAGACAAAAACATATCAAAACATAGTATATTTATTAATTTATTTTGATATGTTAATTTTTTTTAATCATTCTTCAATTATTAAGTTTAATTCATTAACTAATTTTTCAGGAATATAAATTGATTTCTTTGCT
>JAIELU010000091.1 GCA_019752775.1 Campylobacterales bacterium
GAAAAATCAAGAAGTTTGTTACCTTTTGATTATTATTACACTTTACCTTTTGCTTTGGCACTAACTGTAGGTATAGTCAAGAAATTTGCTCCAAGTGCTGAGGGTCATGGTACAGAAAAAGTAATTGAAGCAATTCATAAAAATTCTGGGAAGATAAATTTAAGTATAGTTCCCACAAAACTTTTTGCAACAGTATTAACAATTTTTGCAGGTGGTTCAGTTGGAAAAGAAGGATCTGTTGCTCAAATTGGTGCATCATTAGCCTCTTTTATTGCAATGAAACTAAAATTTTCTAATAGAGATAGAAAAAAAATAGTTATTTGTGGAATTAGTGCTGGATTTGCATCTGTTTTTGGAACTCTACTTGCAGGAGCAATTTTTGGAGTTGAGATTTTAATTGTTGGTGCATTAATGTATGATATTTTATTACCATCAATTGTTGTTGGTTTTTCTGCTTTTTTTGTTGCAAAAATGATTGGAATAAACTATACATACTTTTATATTGCATTTTTTTCTAATTTTGATTTTAATTATGTGTTACTTTCAAAGGTGATTATGGGAGGTATATTTTTTGGATATTTAATTAATGGATATATCCCTTTATTTGCGGCTCTTGGATTTGTTAGTGTTCTTGAATAGCTGCTATGATAATGTCTGTTGAATTCTTTGGAATGGATGTTGGACATTATGCTGCAATATCTATTATTATTGCTTTTTTAATGACAGGACATAGAAGTGTATTCCCCTCTCAAGTGTTATCAATGAAAAAATCTGAAGTAATAAATATAAAATTAGGTGAAGAATTAGAAAATACAGAAACCACTTACTCTACAAGATTTTTTATTAATATGCAAAGAATTATTAAATTAATAATTACTAAAAGTAGAAAAAAAGTACAAAATAATGATGAAGATATTAAATAATAGTTTAAAAGAAGATTTTAGATAAAATAAAAAAAATTTAAAGATAGGATAAGAATTTTGAAAAAATTAGTAGGTTATATTACATCATCTCTTCCAAATAATAATTTTACAATAGATTTAGCATATAGTATGAAAGAAGCAGGTGTGGATACTTTAGAATTAGGAATTCCTTTTTCTGATCCAGTTGCTGATGGACCTATAATTGAAAAAGCAAATTTAATTGCATTAAATAATGGATTTAAATTAAAAGATTTATTTGAAGTTTCTTCAAAAATTGCCAAAGATATTGATACTTTATGGATGGGATATATGAATCCTTTTTATCATTATGGAATAGAAGAAATATTACAAAAAGCTGATGAATATAATATTCAAGGAACTATTATTCCTGATCTTCCTTATGAAATGGCAAAAGATTATGAAGATTTATTTAATAAATATACTAAAGCAAATATTTCTTTTGTTGCTCCAACCGATAGTCCTGAGAGAATAAAGACAATTGTTGAAAATTCAAAAAAATTCATTTATATGGTTGCATATGCTGGAATCACAGGAAGTGGTCAAAAAGAAGATTTATCTATAATAATAGAAAATGTAAGAAAATATTCAAATACACCTTTATATATTGGTTTTGGAGTTGATGAAAAAACTTGCAAAGAAAAAATCATAGGTGTTGATGGTGTTATTGTTGGAAGTGCTTTTGTAAAACATATAATTGATGATAGTTTATCAAATGACGAAAAAATTAAAAGAATCTCTGCAATTGCAAAAGAGATAAAAGAAAAAATAAACGAATAATTATGCAAATACTCAACCAAGATATTGAATTTTTAGAAGAAGATAGAAGTTGCTCTTATTTTGAAAATAAAATATCTGATATTAGATATAAATATATTTATTCTTGTTCAACTTCGAGTTATCAAAATATGTTAGAGCGAGGCTGGCGAAGATTTGGTAGAATGCATTTTGTACCAGAGTGTAAATTTTGTAATAAATGTGTTTCAATGAGAATTGATGTAGCAAATTATAAATTTTCTAAGTCAGAAAAAAGAGTAATATCAAAAAATAAAGATACGAAACTTTATATAAGACCGCCTTCTGTTACGATGGAGCATCTTAATCTTTATGATAAATATCATAGATTTATGAATGATAAAAAAGATTGGCCTTATACTGCTATTTCTCCCGATGAATATATGAAATCTTATGTTGAAACAAAAGAAGAATATGCAAAAGAATTTTTGTATATCAAAGATGATAAATTAATTGGAGTTGCTTTAGTCGATATTTTGCCTAATTCAATTTCCGCAATTTATTGTTATTATGATCATACTTATTCAGATTTATCAATAGGAAAATTCTCAATATTAGCTCAAATTAAAATAGCAAAAGAGTTAAATATTCCTTATATATATTTGGGCTATTGGATAAAAGATCATTTTTCTATGGGATATAAAGAAGCATATTCTCCTTTTGAGATATTAAAAAATAGACCAACACTAGGTGAAATACCAATTTGGAAAAAAAATGAATTATAATATTGTGGTTATTGTAAGTGTAATAATTTGTGCTATAATCTCGATGTTTATTAGCTATTATTTAGTACTTTTCACAATGGGTGAAAAGAACAGTTTTTTTAAGATTATTCAATTAATATTAACAATAGTATCAATGACAACATTTTATGCACCTATAAAATATATTTTAATGAAATATATGAATATAGAAGAAAGAGAGAAAAATGATTAAGTATGTAGTTTCTTTTTTATTACTTATTAATGTACTATTTGCAGAAGATAATTTAACAAATAAACAAGAAGTAAATGGAAATATACCTTACAATCCAAATGTAGATTGTTTGATTTTAGAAGATGAAAATTCAATTATATGTAAGTTTGAAATAATTAGAGATGAAAATGAACAACAAATTATTATTAATTGGATTAGTCCAACTGGTGAAATTTCAAGAACAAGAGAGATGTTAATTCCAGCAGGTGATAGTTCAGCGTATGATTATCGATATATAGATGGTAGAGAAAATGGAAAATGGGATTTTAAAATAATTTATAGAGGAAAAGAATATAGCTCTCAGTTTGAGTTAAAATAAGTTTTGTTGGGATTTTGTTTTACAATTAGATAAGATTTTTTAGTAAATGTAAGAAACAAAACCCTATAAATAGAGTTTTGCTTTTACGAATCAAAATATTATAATCTTGATTCGTATCTTCTTAACATATATAATCTTTTTAACATTTTCTTTCTAGCAGATATTTTTTGTTTTTTTCTAATTTCTGTATTTGGTTCAAAATATCTTCTTGCTCTAGTTTCTGTAACAATAAGATTTCTATCACATTGTTTTTTAAATCTTCTATAAGCTTCGTCGAAAGATTCGCTATCTTTAACTTTTATGCCTGGCACTAAAATCACCTACTTTCTTTTATAAATTTTAGGTTTGGATTATATTTAAAGTTTACTTAATCCTTATTTAACTTTAACAAATATTAGAATATAATTAATTTTTAACAAAAAGGAATATTTTGAATTTAACACACTTAGATGATAATAATAGACCAAAAATGGTTGATGTTTCTGACAAATATGAAACGAAAAGAGTTGCAATTGCATCAGGAGATATTACTATGTCTCAAGAAGCATTTGATGCAATTATTTCAAATAATACTAAAAAAGGTCCAGTTCTTCAAACGGCTGTAATTGCGGCAATTATGGGAGTTAAAAAAACAAGTGAGTTAATTCCTATGTGCCATCCTTTATTATTAAGTGGAATAAATTGTGATGTGGAAGAAAAGCCTGAATTACCTGGCTTTAAACTAATTGTAACAGCTAAATTAAATGGACAAACAGGCGTTGAAATGGAAGCTTTAACGGGAGTTTCTATTGGCTTATTAACTATTTACGATATGGTAAAAGCTATTGATAAATCAATGATTATTTCTAATATTCAATTGGAAAAAAAATCAGGTGGTAAAAGTGGTGATTTTATTAGGGAGGATTTAAATAATGATTGATTTAAGTAAAGAAAAATTAGAATTAAATTATCCATGTTCTTGGGAATATAAATTGGTTGTTTTAGAACATATAGATATTCATGTAACTGTAAAAGAAGTTGTTTTAAGCAGAGAACATAAAGTACAAGAATCAAAAGTTAGTGCTAAAGGCAAATATAAAAGTTATACTCTTGAACTTTTAGTTCATAATGATGATGATCGAACGGAAATTTATAAAATGTTAGGTGACCATTCTAATATTAAAATGGTTTTATGATTAATTAGTATCTTATTCGTAAGATACTAATTCTTGTTTAAATTTTTCTTGATTTAATTTTTTACAAGCAATTTTATAGTGTTTTTGAATTGCTTCTTCATCTTCTTTTACAAGAGTTTTTATCTCTTCCATATCTTTTCCTTCTTCAATAGCAACAAAAATCTTGTACTCTTTTTTTGTAAATTTTCTTTTTAAGATTTCTTGTATTTGCTCGTCTGATCTTAATGACCCAACCAATTTATCAATATGTTTTAATAATGATTTTGTAAAATTCATCTGTTTCCTTTTATTTTTTTAGCCAAGATTCAATGGCTTTTATATCATTGTAAGAAGTCATATCAAGCATAATTGGTGTAATTGATACATAATTTGCTTTTATTGCTTCAAAGTCGCAATCTTTATTTAAAGAAGGTTTCCAAATCAATGGATGCAATCCAATCCAATAATACTCTTCACCTCTTGGATTTAAGTGTCGGTGAGTATCATTTCCATATTCTCTAAATCCGGCTTTTGTAACTTTTATACCTTTACACTCAATAGCCTTTATTTGTGGAATATTAACATTTAAAAACTTTCTTTCGTCTAATGGGAAATTATTACTTAATATTTTAGAGGCAAGTTCCACTATAACCTCTTTTGCAAGGGCAAAATCCCAATCAGTTTTTATGTCTTGACACAAATCATTACATACTTGTGAAATGGCAATTGCTGGAATTCCATGAATAACAGCTTCCATAGCACCTGCTGCTGTTCCACTATATGTAATGTCTTCCCCCATATTTGCACCAATATTTATTCCACTAATTACTAAATCAGGTTTAAATCCATCTTTAAATAAATTACTAACTGAAATAAAAATGCAATCAGTTGGACTTCCATCATCAATTTTGTAAAAATCATCTTCCACACAAACCATTCTTAATGGTCTTTCCAAAGTTAAAGAGTGACCACAAGCTGATTTATTTTTTGCAGGTGCCACAACTGAAATTTTGGCAATAGGTTTTAGTGCTTCAATAAGTGCTTTTAATCCAATAGCATCAAAACCATCATCATTTGTTAGTAGGATATGTTTCATGCTACTATATATACTCCTTCTAGTTGTTGTATTAAATTTTCCACTTGAGAAGTTACTTTAAATCCTGTTTCCAGTTCTAAATCGGCAAGTTTTGATTTTATTAAAAGCTTTAATTCTCTTTTTCCTTGATTATTTGCAACAATATCAAACAATTTATACATTAAATTTTCATCATTTGAAAAAGGATTTGCTATCGTTAATGGTGGTTCGATAACTTCT
>JAIELU010000076.1 GCA_019752775.1 Campylobacterales bacterium
AATTTAAAGGTAAATTTATTCATATTAGATATTTTGCAATTAGAGATGAAGAAAGAAATTACAAAGGTGTAATTGAAATGTCTCAAGATGTTAGTGAGATTAGAGCTCTTGAGGGTGAAAAAAGACTTTTAGACTGGAAGTAAGAAAACCTAAGCTTTCTCCTTTTCCTGAAGGTTGGTTTTTCCACATTTAGGACAAGGGTTTCCAGGATTTGAATAACAAGCATAACAAAATCTTGTATCACATCCCTCGCAAGTATATTTACAATGTTTACATACAAAAGTTCTTAAACGAACAACTTTTTTTTTCTCTTTGCGTTTAAATAACCAATCAAACATTGTACTTCCTTCTAAAAAATTCAAAGAAAGTATATTTGATAAAATTTATCTAAACAATGATTTATATCAAAACTTTTTTTATAATTTTATATTTCTACTTAAAAAAGAAATCATATCTTTATTTACTAAACTTAAAGCATTTTTTTCAACTCGTTCATTTTCATTAAATTTTATCAAAGCATTTGTATAATTTTCAATTTTATCACTTAATTTTCTATCATTAATAAGTAAGATGATTTTTGCTGATGTTTTTCTAATTTCTCTTAATTGAAAACTAATATTTGTAGAATCAGTAGATAATATATCTTCCGTTAATTTTGAGAATAATTCTAGTTTTGTATTTCTAATCCATTTATTTTGTTCTATTTTATTATTTATTTTTGAAGAAATTAAAGTATCTACAATTTTTGTTGCAACCGCTCCAACTAAAGCACTTTTTGCAACAGCTGTTAAAAGTGTAACATTTAACATAAAAATCCTTTTTGTTTTTTTTGATTATATGTATAAATTACTTAATTTATATTTAAAACGATAATTACAATCAATATTCTTTAAGATAACTAATGTTAAAATTCTCCCTTATAAAAGGAGCTATTTTGAAACAATTATTTAATCAAATAGACATTACTAATTCATCGTTGTACAAGAAAAATGTTGAAATACACAAAAATTTATGGAAATTATATGGGTTTACCCTATTTTTAAGTGTTATATTTATCTTCATAAAAGGTTTTAATTAATGGAAAATAATCAAGAAATATCATTTGATATGTTTTTAAGAAATTTTAGAAACAATGTATCAAAGATAGGTTTAAAAAATTCAATTCAAAAAGATTATATATTAAAAATATTATATTTTTCAAAAGAACATTTAACAGCTGATGAGATTTCAAATAAAATCAAACAAAACTATAATGTATCAATTGGAATTGCAACTGTTTATCGTGCTATGAAATTTTTTCATGATACAAAGCTCGTAAATCAATTAGAAACTGGAGATGGTATTGTTAGATATGAACTAAATATTGCAGAACACCATGACCATATTATTTGTACTTCTTGTGGAATTATTATAGAATTTTCAGATGATTTAATAGAATTAAAACAAATTAAAATTGCAGAAAAAAATAATTTTATTTTAAAAGAACATGTTATGACTATTTATGGGATTTGTGAAACCTGCCAAGAATAAAAACTGATAATGATTTTTAATTTATAATAAGTTTAACTTAAGTCTAACTAAGAAAGAATGCTAATAATGAAAGGATTATTTTGATTTGTACACAAGATATTATTAAAATTGCTAGTTTTTTTTCAATTATTGCCCACACACCTGGAAGATTAAGGGTTCGAGTAAATCCAAAAATAAAAGATTCAGGTGGAAATATAACTATCAGTGATATTGAAAATTTACCAAATAAAATAGATGGAATAATTAGTATTAAAATAAATAAAATTATTGCATCTGTTACGATTATTTATGAACCAACTATATTCAAACCAAAACATTGGGAAGATTTAGTTAAAAATGAAAATGTAGATGAGTTATCTATATTAATAAATGAACTTGCAAAGGAGGTTATTTAATTGGAAACAAATATTGATGAAGCACTATTAATATCAACAAGAGTAGATGTAAATAGTCAAGTTCCCATAACTTCTCAGATTTTAAGAATTGCCGTTTATGATGAATTTAAAGCCTATGAAACTTACGCAAAAATAATTGAAAAGTTTGGGTTAGTTCAACCTTTTATAAATATAAAAGAAGCAGAAGCTGTTCATTATGCTGCACTTATAAAATTGATGGAAAAATATGGTGTTGAAGTTCCTATAAATGATTGGGCTTCAAAAATAGAAATCCCGAATACTTTAATCGAGTGTTGTGAAATGGGAGTTGCTAGAGAGATAGATAATATTGCGATGTACAATAATCTGCTTGGTTTTGCTATTGAAAATGACATAAAAGATACTCTTTATAGACTTCAAGCAGCTTCATTTAATAATCATTTACCTGCATTTAGAAATTGTGTATTAAATCATTATACTAATGAAAATACAACAAATATTAATCCAGAAAATATTATGGAAAAACTAGGAGATTACCAAGTTATTTTAGATGATATTATGAGTGGAAATATTGATGAAAGTTCTATTTCAACTATTTTTTCTAAATTAAACTTATCTATGGTTAGTGGAGCTGTTTTAGGAGCTGCAACAATTGCTCTTTTAAATAATTACCTTTCAAAAAAAAACATTAAAGAAGAGGAGTAAAAAATGGCTTTACCATTTATATTAGGATTGGCTGTTGGTGCTGGTGCTGTTATTGCTTTTAAAAATAGAGATAATTTAAAAGAAAAAACTTCAAAACTATTTGAAAAATCAAAAGATTTTGCAAATACTACTTTAGAAAAAACAAAAGAAAATTTAGATGAATTAAAAGGTTCTATTTGTCCTATGAAGAAATCTTCAGAAGAAAAAGTAGAGTTAAAAAATAAGGAAGAAGAATGAAAGAAATAGTTATTGATACAGGAGCTCCAAGAAATGTTTTAGGACATGTAATAAGTGGAGCAATTGCAAGTGCTGTTGTAAGTGGTGCATTAAACTATAAAAAAGTTCAAAGTAAACAAATTACAAAAAAAGATGCAATAAAAGACACTATTAAAAGAACTTCTCAAGGTGCAATCGCAACTGGAAGTGCAATCGCAACTGCAAATTATTTAGGTCAAAAAGGTGGATTATTCAAAGCTTTGACAGCTGCTAGTATAGGAATGATGGGAATTTATGCAATTGAAGTGATTGAAGAAAAACTTGATCAAAAATATTTAACAAATGAAAATTGTCCTGTTGAGGAAATTGATTATGAATAAATCAAATCAAACAAATCAATATGATATAAATATTGAAAATAGCAGACCTAAAAACCTTCAAAATGGTGTTAATATAAACCAAAATCCTTATATTAATCAAAACTTTAATCCTTTACAAAATCCTCAACAAGTAAATACTCCTCAAAGTACTTTTAGTAATGGAGATTTCATAAAAGGTGCATTACTGGGTGCTGCATTAACATATTTTCTTACAAACAAAAATGCTCAAGAAGGACTTTTTAAAGCTTTTGGAAAAGGTAGTGAACTTTTTAGTGCAGGAATTGAAGAGCTAAAAGAGAGATATGAAGATGCAAAAGCTCAAATGCAAGCTAATCAAGAATAGAAATTATGAATAACAAATTTATTAAAGTACATCAAACTAATTTAAGAGTTAGATATAAATATTTTTTATTAAAAGATGAGTTTATAGATGAAAATATCTTAAAAAACTATTTTGAAAAAATAAAAGATATAAAAAATGTACGAATAAATAAAAAAGCTTTTAGTATTATTTTTGAATTACATAAAGACATAAGCATAGAAATAGAAGAAATTTTAAATAAACTTACTATTGAAGAGTTATTAAAATCTTGCGAAGATGAAGTTGCTGCTGTTTGTATATCTTGCGTTGGAAGTGAAGAACCATCAATAAATGGAATAGTAAGAGCAACTAGTGCTTTAATTGCTGAAAGATTTGTAACAAATGATCTATTAAAAGCAGGAATTACAACTGGTGCATCAATTCCCTTATTAATTGAGGGTTCAAAAGAGTTATTAAAAGAAGGATTAACTTCAAAAGTTTTAGAAAGTGCAGCTGTTGCTATTTCTATTTATAGAAAAGATTATTTAGCTGCAAACTCTACAAATGCAATGATTGAACTTGGTGAATATATTGAAGAAACGACTGTTCATAAAAGTGATGATTTATTAAAAGAGTTATCAAAACCAAATGTTGAAGAAGCTTGGATTGAGAAAAAAATTGATGGAAAAATCACTGAAATTCTAGTAAAAAGTAATGATATTGAAATTGGAGATATTGTTGTAGTTGGAATTGGAAATACTATTCCTGTTGATGGGCATATAGTTGAAGGAACCGGTAGCGTAAATCAAGTTTCAATGACAGGAGAAGCTGAACCTGTTGTAAAATATAGAGGTGATAGGGTTATTTCTGGAACTATTGTTGAAGAAGGAAGATTTAGAATTTGGGCTGAGCATGTTGGAGCCAACACAGCAACTCAAAGAATAAAACATTATATTGAAAACTCTTTAAATGAAAAATCATCAGTTCAGTTAAAAGCCAATAAACTAGCAAATAAATTAGTTCCAGTAACTTTGGGACTTGCAACTGCTTCATATATTTTTGCAAAAGATTTTGAAAGGGTAGCTTCAATTTTACAAGCTGATTATTCTTGTGCTTTAAAACTTGCAACTCCAGTTGCTTTTAAATCTACTATTTCAAAAGCTGGGCATAATGGAATTATGATAAAAGGCGCAAAATCAATAGAAGCTTTAAGTAATGCGGATACTTTTGTTTTTGATAAAACAGGAACTTTAACAGGTGGAGAATTAGAAGTAATTTGTGTTGAATCTTATGATGAAAAATGGAGTGAAGATAAACTTTTAAATCTTACAGCTTCAACAGAAGAACACTATTTTCATCCTGTTGCAGAAGCTGTTGTAAAAGCAGCAAAACAAAGAGGTTTTGTTCACATGCACCATGAAGAAGTTGAATTTATTGTGGCTCATGGAGTAAAAACAGAAGTAAAAGGGAAATCTGTAATTATTGGAAGCAGGCATTTTTTAGAAGATGATGAAAAAATTGATTTTAGTGAACACAAAGATAAAATTGAAAACTCATTAAGAGATGGCAGAACTCTACTTTACATAGCTTACAACGGGAAACTTTTAGGAACAATTACCTTAGCTGATGAGTTAAGACAAAATTCTAAAGAGGCAATTTCAAGATTAAAAAAACTTGGTGTAAAAAATATCATTATGCTAACAGGTGACACAAAACAAAAAGCACAAATGATAGCAAATGAGTTAGGAATTGATGAAGTAAGAGCTGAACTTTTACCTCAAGATAAAGCGAATATTGTAAAAGAGTTAATGAAACAAGGCAGAAAAGTAGCCTTCATCGGTGATGGAATAAATGACGCTCCTGCATTAATCTCTGCTCATGTTGGAATTTCTATGAGTAGAGGTGCAGATATTGCAAAAGCAACCGCTGATATTAGTCTATTAAAAGATGATATTATG
>JAIELU010000223.1 GCA_019752775.1 Campylobacterales bacterium
AAAGGTTCATTTGAAATAACAACTCCAGCTGCGTGAGTTCCTGCATTTCTATTAGTCCTTCTAAAGCTAGGGCATATTCCCAAACTCTTGCTGCTTGTGGATCTGCATCACAAAGTTCTTTTATTTTTGGCTCTTTTTCATATGAACTTGTAAGATTTATTCCTAATTCATCTGGAATTAGTTTTGCCATGGCATCAGCTCTTGCGTAGGGCATATCAAGAACCCTTGCAACATCTCTAATTACCCCTTTTGCTAGAAGTTTACCAAAGGTAATAATTTGAGCAACATTGGCACGACCATATTGTTGAACAACATAATCAATAATTTCCCCCCGTCTTGCTTGACAAAAGTCCATATCAATATCGGGCATTGATATTCTTTCTGGATTTAGAAATCTTTCAAAAAGTAAACCGTAAGGAATAGGGTCAATATCTGTAATTTTTAAAGAAAAGGCAACTAAACTTCCAGCTGCAGAACCTCGCCCAGGACCAACTGGTATTCCCATATTTTTTGCAACAATTACGAAATCCCAAACAATAAGCATATAACCTGGAAATCTCATATTATTAATAATTTCAATTTCAACTGCTAATCTATCTCTATATTCTTCATGTTGTTCAGGTGGAACAATTTTTAATCTATCTTCTAAACCTTTCCAACACTCATGAATAAATAAAATTTTGTCATTTTCCAGAGAATATTCAACCTCTGGTTCTGGTAAAACTAAATTTGAAATCTCTGATTTTTGTCTTGTAAATTTAAAATTTGGAGGAGTAGGATTTCCAAGTTTTATCTCTAAATTACATTTATCTGCAATTTCTTGAGTGGCTTCTAGGGCTTCTGGAATATCTGCATATAATTTTGCAATTTGTTGTGGGGATTTTAAATAAAATTCATGAACACTATGTCTTAATCTTTTTGGATCATCATAAAGTTTATTCATAGCAATACACATAAATGCTTCGTGCGCATCGGCATCTTTTTGCTCTAAATAGTGAGTGTCGTTTGTGGCAACAACTTTTATTCCTGTCTCTTTTGAGATTCTTAAAATTTGGTCATCAACAAAATGTTGGTCACCAATTCCATGTCTCATAATTTCTAAATAAAAATCATCTCCAAAAATATCTTTATATTCTAAAGCAACTCTTTTTGCTTCTTCATATCCTTTTGCACCATTTTTTACATTTCTTTCACTTTGAGTATTTAAATGCCAGTTAACTTCACCTTGTAAACAAGCAGCTGAGCAAACTAAACCCTCAGAATTATCTCTTAAAAGTTGTTTGTTAATTCGTGGATAATAATAAAAACCAAACATATATGCTTGAGAACTTAGAAACATTAGATTTTTGTAACCAACATCATTTTTTGCATATAAACAAAGGTGAAATCTTTGTCTATTTGTTTTATCTCCAATATCTTCACTATTGTGAATATAAGCTTCCATTCCAATGATTGGTTTAATTCCTTCTGCTCTCATGGCATTATAAAAATCAATTGCTCCAAACATATTTCCATGATCGGTCATGGCAACACTTGTCATTCCCATTTTTTTTATTTTTTTTGCAAGGGGTTTTATTTTATTTGCACCATCAAGTAGAGAATATTCAGTATGTAAATGTAAATGGGTAAATTTTGGTGTATCAGACATAATATAAATCTTTTTAGTTTTTATTTATAGTGTATCTAAAAAATGATTTTGAGCTTCTTTAATACCTAATTTAAAACACTCTTCCAACTCTTTAAAAGTAAATAAAGAGAAGCTTTTTATGTGTGGACTTCCTAAATAATAGTTTGTATTTTCCAAAGAATATTTGTGATTAGAATGAAGTTGTTTAAAAAGTGATTTTTTTATAGATTTTATTGGATTAAATTTTTTGCTTTTTTGTTCTTTGCTTTTTGCAAATAAATCAACTGCATAAATATCATAACCTTTATTTTCAAGAGGTTTTATTGGAATATTATCAAATAATCCTCCGTCAATTAAATACATTCCATTATAAGAAATTGGCTTAAATACTGGATATAAAGCACTTGAGGCTAGACATAAAGTTAAAGTGTTTCCACTATTAAAATAGTGAAGTTCCTTTTTTTTTAAATCATAAGCACTAATCCAAAGAGGTTTTGGAATATCTTGAATATTTTCTATTGGCAAAAGTTCATTAATTAATCTATTTGTAGAATCGATTTTTAATAAGCCGTTTCTAAAAAAATTAAATTTTAAAACTTGCCGTATCTCTTTTGAAGAAAATATTTTTAGTTGTTCTTTTGCTTTGATTCCACTTGCATGTGAAGCACTAATAATTGCACCAATTGATGAACCACTATACGCTTTTATATCAATATTATGATTTTCGCAAAAATCAAGAACTCCTAAATGAAAAGCACCACGCGCAACTCCACCACCAAGGGCAAGAGCCAGATTATTTGTAGGTATTTTCATATTATTTTACTAATAAACCATCTTTTACTTCAATATAAATCTTTTCATCACAAAGAATTTTTACAATTTCAAGTGCAAAAATCATGGCAGTTGCCGGTCCTCTTGATGTAATTACATTATTATCAATAACAATATCTTCATTGCATAAATAACCATCATCTTTTATTTTTTTCTCAAAACTTGGATAACAAGTATAATTTTTATTTAATACTCCAGCTTTATGTAAAGCATAAGGTGCTGCACAAATTGCTGCAATTTTCTTATTTTTATCTTTAAACTCTTTTAATAATGATTGAACTTTTGAATTTTCAGCAAGTGTAAAAGCATTAGGAAGTCCACCTGGTAAAACTATCATATCAAAATCATCACTAGAAATATTTTCTATCTTTTTATCAGAAATAATTTTTATTCCATGTGCTCCAATCATTTCTAAATCCTCAACTCCTGCAATAGTAACTTTTATATTTGCACGTCTGCAAATATCGATTATTGAAATAGCTTCAATTTCTTCAAATCCATTTGAGATAGGTATTAAAATATTTGCCATAGTTTTTCCTTATAAATTTTATTGATTATATATTATTATGATTTAAATCACAAAGCTTTGTAATCTAAGGTATAATAGTCCTTTTAAAGTAATAAAACAATCATTCAAGAATATCTAAGCAAACTTTAAATAAAATTTAAATAATTATGAAAAGGGGTTTTTAATGTTTAAAAGTATTCTTAAGTCAAGTATCTTAGCAGGTGTATTTTTATTTTTTGTAACGGGATGCACAGTAGGTAAAAGTAATGATCCAATAGCGCAAGAATATGACAAAGTACAAACTACTAAGCAACATTTAGAAGTTGCAGCTGATATGCAAAAAAATGTAACCACTCAAAATACATTAGAATCAACAATTGCATCACTCGCAGCTCAAATGTTACAAAATAAAAAAATGGATACAAACAAACCTGTATTAATTACTTCTTTTGTTAGACTAGATGAATTTAAAAAAACTACTGAATTCGGGAGAGTTGTTAGTGAAAGTTTGATTAATGAACTTTCAAATAGAGGTTTTGATATTACTGAATTCAGAGGTCAAATGGCTATTTCTATAAATGATGAAGGTGAATATTTTATCTCAAGAAAACCCCATGAGCTAAAAAATAAAATACCTAATACTTATGTAGTTGTAGGAACTTACTCAAGATTATCAGGTAAAATCATGTTAAATGCTAGAGTAATAGATAATATTACAGGTAAAATCATAACAAGTGCTAGAGCAACATATGTACATGGTATTGTAAATGATTGTATAATTTTTAAAGATTGCGCACCTGCTAGAACTATAAATATAGTAAAAGAACGATCGTCAAAATGATATTTAAATTTTTAGGAAAATTGAAATTTTTTATAATTCCAATTTTCTTAGTTCTTTCTTTTAGCTCATGTGTTTATAAAAACCCTATTACAGGGTCAAATAACTTTCATTATTTAGTTTCAAAACTTGTTGCTGAATCTGTAAGTAAAATCAAAAAAAATATTTCATTGCAAGAAGCTGTTTTAGTATCTGATTTTGTTAATTTAGATAAATTAAAAAATAAATCTCAATTAGGATTTTTGCTTTCTAGTATGCTAAAAGATAGTTTAGTTTCTGAAAATATAATTGTAAGAGAAATAGAATTGGGAAAAGAGTTTGAATTTGGACCAAATGGTTTTAACTTATTAACACGAAATAAAGACAATATAGTTTCTTCTAAAATTACAAAAGAAAAATATGCTGTGGTTGGAACATATTCACTAACTAGCAAAAGTTTAAATGTATTTATAAAATTGGTTGATATTAGGAATGGAAATATTTTATCTTCATCTTATGAAAGAACTGAAATTGATGATGAAATTTTAGGTTTAGAAGGTGAGCGATTACAAAGTGAAAGATTGCAAGATGAGAATAAAAGACAAACTTCTACACCTCGTCCACACGTTGTTTTATAAAAAATCTTGAATTAAAAACTGAGGAGTCACTTCTCCTCTAAACTCATTTTTACTAACTGATACAATCAAATTTAAATTTTTAGAAATATTGATATTAGAGTCATTAAATTTTAGAGCTTCAAATACAAATCCATCACTATTTAAAGTTAATTTTAAATGATTTTTATCTTTTCCAATCAAGTCATATTTTACTAAAGAAGTATTTGAGATTTTAAAAATTGGTCTATGATTTTCTAAACCATAAGGTTCAAATTGCTCAATGATTGATAAAAACTCCAAATCAACACTTGAGACATCAAGTTCTCCTAAAGTAATAGGATCTATATGTAAATCCTCTTTAAACTCTTCTAATTCTTTATTTATAATAGATTTAAACTCTTCAAGGAATTCTACTTTTAAAGATAATCCTGCTGCATTTTTATGACCACCATATCCAAGTAGTAAATGATTTGCTTTTGTGATAATGTCATATAAATTTATATTAGAATTCGCTCTAGCACTTCCTTTTGCAATTCCATTATGGATTGAAAAAATAAAAGCTGGTTTTTTATGTGAATTTGATAATTTTGAAGCAACAATCCCTATTACACCCTCATGCCAATCTTCGCCCCAAACAATAACAGCATTATCTTTTTTATCTGTTTTTGATTCTGCTTTTTTAGAGATTTCTTCTTGAAGCGTTTTTCTGTAATTATTTAACTCATCCAATAATCCTAGACCTTCACTTGCTTGAAAAGAATTTTTTGAAAGTAAAAATGATAAAGCAACACTTGCATCATCCATTCTTCCTGCGCTATTTAATTTTGGAGCAATAAAAAATCCAACATCATCAGATACAAAAATCTCTTTTGCCATAATTTCATTTAATCTTTTAAAAGCTTCCCTTGATGAGGTTTTTATTTTCTTTAAACCTTTTTTAACGTGACAATTGAGGGAAAAATATTAAAATATGTATTCGAATACTTTTATTGTGTCTAAGTGGCAATGACACTTTTTGGCCCAATTGGCCCAATTGCAATTTTTTTTTTAGAATATTTTT
>JAIELU010000098.1 GCA_019752775.1 Campylobacterales bacterium
GCTTGGTATGAAGGTAATACAAATTTACATCCATTTTAGGGTGTTACAAAACCTGCATATACAGGTTTTGGTAAAAAAGAAGACAATATTGCTTATTTAGATACAAATAATAAATACTCTTGGATTAAATCACCACTTTATGATGATGAAAGAATGGAAGTTGGACCACTTGCAAGAATGATAGTGGGAGTTGCAAAGGGTGATGAAAGAATTTCTAAATATGTAACAACATTTCTAAAAAATGGAAACTTACCAATAAAAGTTTTATTTTCAACAGTTGGCAGAACTGCAGCACGAGCAATTGAAACTGAACTTATGTCTGATGTTATGTTGGAATGGGTTGATGAATTGGCTTCAAATGTTGCACATGGAGATTTATCAACATGGACTGAATTTAATTTTGATCATGTTTCAAAAGAAGCTCAAGGTTTTGGTATGGAAGAGGCTCCAAGGGGTGGTTTAGGTCATTGGATTAAAATTAAAGATGGAAAAGTAGCAAATTACCAAGCAGTTGTTCCATCAACTTGGAATGCAGCTCCTAGAGATTATAAAGGAAGAATGGGTGCTTATGAATCATCATTAATTGGTACAAAAGTAGCAAATCCAGATCAACCACTTGAAATCTTAAGAACTATTCATAGTTTTGATCCATGTATTGCTTGTGCTGTACATATTATTGATACAAATGGTAAAGAATTAGGTGTTTATAAAGTAGATCCAATTGGAGGAACAAGCCGTGCCTAACATTAAAGAGGTTAAAAGAATGACGGGAACTATGAGAATTATACATTGGCTAAATGCTATTTGTATGGTAGTTGCTGTTATAACCGGTTTATATATAGGTCACCCTTATTACCAGTCATTCATTGCAGATCCAGCTGTGGATAAGTATGTAATGGCATGGAATAGATGGGGGCATTTAATAGTTGCAATTATCTTTGATGTAACTGCTGTATTAATAGGTTATTTATATTTCTTTTCAAGATTTGATAAGCCATATAAAAAACTAATACCAACTATAAAAAATATAGTTGAATTTTGTGAAGTATTTTTAAATTTAATTACTTTTAATAGAAGAAAGAAATTTGATTCATCGCATAGTGATAGTTATAATATTGTATTTTTTACAATATTCCATTTTTTATTAATATTTATGTTATTTACTGGACTTCAGTTGTATGTTCAAGGTTTAGCTTCTGGAATTAGTTCTATTGGAAGTTGGTGGCCTTCTATGTTACATTTAACAACTGATTGGACTTTAAATGTATTTGGTGGAAATATGGGAGTAAGAATTGCTCATCATACATCAATGTATTTAATTCTAGTTTGGGTAATGTGTCATATTTATTATCAAATTTGGAGAACAATCTTCTGGAAAGAGGGTGACATCGCTATTGTCATTGGCGGAAGCAAGTTTGTAAGAGAAGAAGAAAAATAGAGAAAATAAGGGGCGAAAGCCCCTTTTCATTTAAAGGTGTTATTTATGAAAAAAAGAAATATTGTAATTGGTGTTGGAAATATGCTTTTTAAAGATGAAGGTATAGGTATTTACGCTTCTGAGTATATTAGTCAAAATTACGAGTTCGATGATAAAGATTTAGAAATTATAGATGGTGGAACATTAGGGTTTAAACTAATGGCATATTTTCAAGAATATGACAATGTTATTATTTTAGATACTGTGTCTATTGAAGATGAGGTTGGAGGAATTTATAGACTTCCCTCTGATGTACTTTTAGGGCTTGGAACTTATAGAAAAACAGCCCATGAAGTAGAAATCGTAGAGATGTTAGAAATTGTATCTGTTTTGGATTCTCATGCAAATGTGACGATAATTGGGATAATTCCAAAAGATATTGAAACTGTTCAAATTGGACTCACAATTGAGATGGAAGATAAATTTGAAGAGTTTATTTTAAATGGAATTAAAGAGATAGAAAGCTTAGGAATAAAAGCCACAAAAATAAAAAATATCTTGATTCCTGACATTGTAAAAAGTATGATAGGAAGTTACAATGGCGAACATTTAACAAGAATTCCAAATGAAGAAGATTTTACACATGCAATTAATTTATAAAATAGAGTTTAATACAACAAATTTATATTTCAAACATATTATAGAGTGTTTGATTAATGAAGCAAAAATAAATGCCATTTGCAAACAATACAATGGTTTTATACTCATTATTTTAGATGCAAGTGGTGAAGAAATTGAAGATTTTTTTGCTTTATTGGAAAAAAAATTACCACTTAGTGTTTTTATTGGAAAATCATATGTCATAGAATCTTATGATGAAACTTTAAAAGAAATAGAAGATTTTCATATAAAACAAAATCTAACACTTCTAACAAATGATGCAATAAAAAATATAATTGAAGAAAGTAATATTGATTTTTTAAATGATATTGTAAAAATTACAAAAGGTGAAATTTCAAGATTTGAAACACACAATGGTTTAAAAGATTATTTTTTACCAAATAAAAAAATTCGAGAAGATTTTGAAGAAAAAGGTTTTGAAGTTAAACTTTTGATTACTGATATTAGTAAAATAGAAGAGATTTTTGACATAAATACTAAAGATTATCAACTTCTTTGCTCACTTGAGCGACCTTTGGTTAAATTAAAATTTAAAATATTAAAAAATGCAAATAAAGAATTTTCTTCTTCAAATTTTATTTATGCAAAAATTCCTGATGATAAAGAAGTGATTTTATTTGCAAAAGCTTTAAAAGAAAATGGAATTAATCATGTTTTATATGTAAATGATGAGGTTTATCAAGATGGTTTAAAAATCACATATTTCAAAGAACAAAATCTAATAATTCATGGAGATAAAGGTTTATTTCCTAAATATGATTTTACAGCAAATAAAAAGTATAACTCTTCAAAAGATTATTTTGATGATAATGGTGGAGCTTTTAAAGCAATTCTTGCCCAAAATGCAAAACGATTAGTTCCATCTATTGGGGTATATTTTTCTCAAAATTCATATAAAAGTTCAATATTAATAAATGTTCCTACAAAAGGAGTAAAAGAGATAATTTCTATTCCAAATATTCAAAATAGTATAAAAAACTGTTTTGAAGAGATTTCTGATATGGATGAACATTGTGCTAGATTGATTAAAAATTATTCAAAAAAGTTTCCAAGTGTATTAGAAAATGAAGTTCCTTTAAATACAAATGGATTTGAATCAATTATAAATATGTGTGCAAAAGTTTTAGGAATAAATAGTGCAAAAGAGTTTGAAGATATGGCATTAAATACGAGTATGACAAGTGGAATTCAAATAGATATGAAACTTGTAAATCTTGATGGAGTAAACTATTTAGATTATAGAAAAACAGTTCAATCAATCATGGCTTATAAAATGGCTGATGTTGATAATATTACATTAATTTATTCTTTTTATGAAAGCTTGAGTGAATTTATTTGTAATTATGTAAATGAAATAGCAATAGATTTAAAAGCAAAAGATGTAGTTTTATGTGGAAATATGTTTGCAAACTCAATACTTCTTGCCAAAACAAATAAAACACTTAGTAAGACTTATAATATTATTCTTCCTAAAGAATATCCTTTAGATTATTAATCCAAATCACTAAATATTACTGTTATTAAAGCTCAAATTTTTACAGTTTGAGCTTTTTTTATTTTATGAATAATTATTCATATTTATGATTTTAGTAAAGAAAGTTTAACCATAATTAGTATAAGATTCAACAATTAAAATAAATGAATAATCATTCACTAAAAAAGGTTAGATTTTGCAAGCTGAAAAACTGTATGAAAAATTATCAAAAAGATTAATAGAATTAGAAAAATTACCAAAATTAAAAGAAAATAAAACAATTTCAAAACATTTGGATGAAAAAGGAATCTCACGAAGAGATTTTATGAAATGGGCTGCAGCAATAACTGCTATGTTAGCATTACCTGGAACTTTTACTCCTTTGGTTGCAAAAGCTGCGAAACTAGCCGATAGGTTACCAATTATTTGGCTACATATGGCTGAATGTACAGGTTGTAGTGAATCATTACTACGAACTGATGCTCCAACTATTGATTCTTTGATATTTGATTATATTTCTTTAGAATATCATGAAACTTTAATGGCAGCTGCTGGTTGGCAAGCTGAAGAAAATCTTGAAAATGCAATTGAAAAATATAAAGGACAGTATATTTTAATGGTAGAAGGTGGAATTCCCTCAGGAGAAAATGCTCACTTTTTAACAATTGGTGGTCATGGAAAAACAGGTGAACAAAATGCTATTGATGCAGCAGAACACGCAGCTGCAATTTTTGCAATTGGAACTTGTTCTTCTTATGGTGGAGTTCAAGCAGCAATTCCTAATCCAACGGGAGCAGTAGCACTTTCAAAAGTTACAAGTAAAACGGTAATAAATGTTCCAGGTTGTCCTCCTAGTGAGAAAAATATTGTTGGAACATTACTTCATTATATTTTATATGGAACACTTCCTGCTCTTGATGTTTATAATAGACCAAAATGGGCTTATGGCTTACGAATCCATGACTTATGTGAAAGAAGAGGTCACTTTGATGCAGGTGAATTTGTAGAAGAATTTGGAGATGAGGGTGCTAAAAAAGGGTTTTGTTTATATAAAGTAGGATGTAAAGGTCCTTATACTTTTAATAATTGTTCAAAAAATAAGTTTAATTCTCATATGTCATGGCCTATTCAAGCAGGACATGGATGTATTGGATGTAGTGAACCTGATTTTTGGGACAAGATGGGACCTTTTGAAGAACCTGTTGCAAATAGGCTGTATAACACAGTTTTTAAAGGTTTAGGTGCAGATGCAACAGCTGATAAAATTGGCGTTGGATTATTAACAGTAACAGGTATCGGAATAGCAGCTCATGCTGTAATTTCAAAAATTAAAAATCCAAAAGATGGTGAGGAATAATTATGGAAAATAAAAGAGTAATTATTGACCCAATTACAAGAATTGAAGGACATTTAAGAATTGAAGTTGAAGTTGATGATAATAATGTAATACAAAAAGCGTATTCTTCTTCGACTCTTTGGAGAGGATTAGAAACTATTGTAAAAAATAGAGATCCAAGAGATGCAGGTTTTTTAATGCAAAGGATTTGTGGAGTTTGTACTTTCTCACATTATAGAGCAGGAATTGAAGCAGTTGAAGATGCTTTAGGAATAATTCCTCCTTTAAATGCAAAATTAACTAGATCTTTAATGAATCAATCTTTATTTATGCACGACCATGTTGTTCATTTTTATCATCTACATGGACTAGATTGGGTTGATGTTGTTTCTGCTTTAGATGCCGATGAAGCAAAAGCTTCAAAAGAAGCATTTAAGTATTCAGATTATCCAATTGCAACGGGTGAAAATGATCTTAAAAAAGTAAAAAATAGGGTTAAAGAATTTGTGCAAAGAGGGCAATTAGGACCTTTTGCAA
>JAIELU010000021.1 GCA_019752775.1 Campylobacterales bacterium
TTTCTAAAGTTGAATGAAAATTTGATTTTTGAATATTTGAAGTAGAAAGATTTTTGGTTATCTCATCGATAACCATAAATCCGATGTTGTGTCTTGTTAATTGGTATTTTTCACCAATATTACCAAGACCTACAATTAAATGCATTAATTAAAACTATTTAGCTTTAATAATACCAACAACAGGAACTCTAGGGTCTAAGAAACACTCTAAAGCATCAGATAAAGTTAAATCTCTAATTAAGATATTATTACCTGTATCTAATTCTGTTACATCTAAAGTAATATTATTTGGTAAATTTTCTAATGTACATCTTACCGGTACTCTTTTTGTATGAATCATTAAAAGACCTTTATTTTTAAGACCTTTTGCAATACCAGTTGTTTTAACAGGAATTTTATATGCAGTTTTAAGACCAGCTTGCGCTACCATTAAATCAACATGTAATAACTCTGAAGTCAATGGACATTTTTGATATTCTTGAACTACAACTTTTACAATATTTCCACCAAGATTAACATCAAATGCTAATGTTTCTTTATTTTTTAAGAATTTGATGAATTCATTTCTTTTGAATGCAGCTGAAATATTTTCTAAACCTTTACCATAGATATTTGCAATTAAATACCCATCTCTTCTTAAAGTTTTAGTAGCTTGTTTTGTCATACTATCTCTGATGATACCCTCTAACATAACTGTTCCTTTGTTTTTAAATTTAGGGCAGGATTATATAAAAAGTTTTCTAAATGTAAGTTTAAGTTTTTATTAATTTTACATTTAACTTTTATTAATTGATTTTTGGATAAAATGATTATCTTATATATAAATACAAAACAAGGTAAAATCCAATGATATTATTAGATGGAAAAGCATTATCTGAAAAAATCAAAGAAGAAGTAAAAGTCGAAGTAGCACAACTTGTAGAGGAAAAACAAATTACTCCAGGTCTTGCTGTTATTTTAGTTGGAAATGATGCAGCAAGTGCAACATATGTAGCAAGTAAGGCAAAATCATGCAAAAATGCTGGTATTTATTCAGTTGTTCACGAAATGCCTGAAACGATAACTCAAACAGAGTTACTTGAAACAATTGCAAGAATGAATGAAAATCCTAAACTTGATGGTATTTTAGTTCAATTACCACTTCCAAAACATATAGATACAACTGTAGTTCTTGAAGCGATTGATCCTTTAAAAGATGTTGATGGATTTCATCCATACAATGTAGGAAGAATGGTTTCAAATCTTGATGCATTTTTACCTGCAACTCCTTTTGGTGTTATGAGAATGTTCCAAGAGTATGGAATTGAAGTAAGTGGAAAAAATGTTGTTGTAATTGGAAGTAGTGATATTGTTGGAAAACCAATGGCTTCACTTCTAATTAATGCAAAAGCAACTGTAACAGTTTGTAATAGTAAAACAAAAGATTTGGCATATCATACAAAAGCTGCTGATATAGTTGTTATTGCTGTTGGTGTTCCACACTTATTAAAAGCTGATATGATTAAAGATGGTGCTATTGTTATTGATGTTGGTATTAATAGACTTGATACTGGTAAATTAACAGGTGATGCAGATTTTGAAGATTGTAAAAACAAATGTTCACATATAACACCAGTTCCAGGTGGAGTGGGACCTATGACTATTGGAATGCTTTTAAAAAATACAATTAAAGCCGCAAAATTAAGAGAAAAAAGAGAAAAAAAATAAATGTTTAGCAAAATATATAAATGGTCTTCTTCATGGACTGGAACGATTATAATTGTTCTTGGAATAATATTTTTTATTGCACAAGCATTTGTGATTCCAAGTGGAAGTATGAAAAACACTCTTTTAATAGGGGATATGCTTTTTGTTAAAAAATTCTCTTATGGTATTCCAACTCCTAGAATTCCATGGCTTGAAATAAAAGTATTACCAGATTTTAATGGGAATGGTCACTTAATTGAAGGACCAAGACCCAAAAGAGGTGATATTGTAGTTTTTAGATACCCAAAAAATGAAACTATTCACTATGTAAAAAGAGCAGTAGCAACAGGTGGCGATTTAGTAGCAATTCAAGATAAACATCTTTTACTTCATCCAAAAGAGGGAAATGAATTTGTAAAAGCAAATTATCCAAAAGAAAATATTGTTGAAGTTGGGGATAAACTTTGGGTTGTAAATCCATATAGAAAAGAACATCCTGGTATTCATAATGATGAAAATGTTGTGGATAATGGTCTAAATCCAGCTGAATTATTTAATATGTCTCCAATAATTGTTCCAGAAGATGAAACATTTATGATGGGAGATAATAGAGACCATTCAAATGATTCAAGATTTTGGGGAACAGTTCCTTATAAAGATATAGTTGGAACACCTTGGTTTATATATTTTTCATGGGATGAACATAAAGAAATTAGATGGAATAGAGTTTTAAAAAGTGTTAAAACTTTAGAAGAAACTGTTGATTTTGAGAAATTAAAAATTGAACAGCAAGAAGGAATTTATTAATGAAATATTTTATTGGTGCTGATCATGCTGGAATCGATATAAAAGATTATGTTAAAGAACTTTTTGAAGAAAGAGGTCATGAAGTAGTTGATTTAGGACCTTTTAGTAAGGATAGAGTTGATTATCCTGATTATGCAGCAAAAGTTTGTAAAAAAGTTCTTGAAAATGAGGGAACTATGGGAATTTTAATTTGTGGTTCAGGACTTGGAATGAGTATGGCTGCAAATAAATTTGATGGTATTAGAGCAGCACTTTGTCACAATGAATATAGCGCACGAATGGCTAGAAAACACAATGATGCAAATATTATTTGTTTAGGTGAGCGAGTTTCAGGTCATGGTATGATTGAAGCAATTATTAAATCATGGGATAAAACAGAATTCGAAGGCGGAAGACACCAAGGTCGAGTTGAAAAAATCAATGCTTTGGGAAAAATGGGAAGTTGTAGGAGTTAATTATGAGTGATTGGCAAGTATATTTAATGATGTTTGTTGTTGTTGGACTAATGTTACTTGGTAAAAAAATGATGTTTTTTGATGATTCAAAAAAAGATAAATAAGGTTAAAAATTGATAAATCCAACAATTATAGATTATATTTTCACTTCAGCTTCAATTCAAAGATGGAATGATTATCCTCGAATGGTCGAATTAGTTGAACTTGATAAGCAAGCACATAAATTTATAATTTCATATTTTATAGCAAAGCTTGAAACAGATATAAACTATACTCATTTAATTGAAGCTGGAATTTTTGAGTTTTTAAGACGGGTTGTTGTAACTGATATTAGACCTGATGTTTTTAGAAAAGCTTTACAAAAAAAATCAAAAGAGATTAATGCTTGGGTTATTTCAAAACTGACTCCCTCTATAAAAGATATAGATAATGGTAATTTTTTACAAAAATTCGAAGAATATTTAAGTAATCCTGAAATGTATAAAAAAGAGAGATTTGTTCTAAAAGCCGCTTCATATTTAGCAACAAAATGGGAATTTTCTATCGTTTATCAAACAAGTCAATTTTTAAATGATATTGAAGATGTTAAAAAAAGTGTTGATGAAGAAATTGAAGATTATTATGAATTAATTGGAGTTCGAAAAATTGCATTAAATAAAAAACTTGGGAAAATTATTGATTTAAGTGGAAGATTGAGATTTCAAAAAAGATGGGCACAAACGCCAAGAGTTCCAGAAACATCAGTTTTAGGACATATGTTGACGGTTGCAATTTTTGGATATTTCTTTTCACTTGAAGTAAATGCTTGTGATAAAAGATTACAAAATAACTTTTTTACAGCACTATTTCATGATTTGCCAGAAGCACTAACACGCGATATAATAACACCTGTAAAATATTGCGTTGATGAGTTATCAGATATTATTGCTGAATATGAAATTGAGAAAATCCAAGATGATATTTTGCCTAATATTCCAGAAATTTTACATGATGAATTTTCTTATATTTTAGGTCTTTATGATGGAATTAAAGAAGAATTTCAAGATAAAATCTATGAAGATAAGATTCAAATAGTAGAAGATATTTCAAAATATAATTCAAATAAATACAATGCTATTGATGGATTAGCACTTAAACAATGTGATAAATTATCAGCATTTGTGGAAGCTAGTTTATCTATTTCTCATGGAATAAAATCAAAAGAATTAATAAGTGGGAAAAAAGAGATTTTAAAAGGTTTAAAAGTAGTTCAAGGTGTTGATTTTAAAGCAATTGCAACACAAATAGATTATGAATTTGGAACAACTGGACAAACACAGGTACGAATGGAATTTAATTAAAATATAGAAAAATATAGCTTTTAAAAGCTATATTTTAAATTTACATATCCGTATCTTCCTGGGTCATTAAATAGTACTCTTTCTGAAGCAACGGTAACATATGAAACATCTTGATAAGTATTTGTCGAATTATATACTTTATCAAATACATTATCCATCCCAAGGGTTAATCCTATATTTTTATGCAATTGATTTGTATATTTTAAGTTAAATAGTGCATAACCAGATAACTCTTGCTCTTTTGCTGAACTATCATAACTATTCCATTTATCAACGGCTATAACTTCTGCTGTATATTTTGATTTATACATTTCATAATTTAATGCTAAATTTCCTTTTAATGGTGGAATTTCTGCTAAATCTTTGTCTGAATAATCACCATCTTTTTGACCTCTTTGAAATGCAACTCCATAATCTAAAGATAAATTATCTGTCATGAAATAGAATCCTGAAATATCTAAACCATATATTTTTGCATCAATATTTTCAAATTTTGTTGTTGTAGGAGTAACTGTTGAATTATAAATATAATCTTTTAACACCGAATAGAATAATTTTGGTTTAATATTAAATGTTCCTATAGTTTTATCAAATCCTAAATCAGCTTCATAATTTTTTGTATCTTCTAAATTAGAATTACCAGCTGTTGTATTATAAAGTTCTCTAGCATCAGGAACTCTTGAAGATTTTCCAACTCCTGCAAAATATTTCATGTTCTCATCTACATTATATATAGCAAAAATATTTGCATTTAATCCAACATATTTTTTATCATCAGTTGCTGCTTTTGTTGTTTCAATATTCGTATAATCATATCTAGTTCCGAGCTCTAAATCTAATTTACCAAATGATTTTTCAACTTTTGTAAAAATTGCTTTATTATTTGTATCTGTTGATGGAATACTTGGAGTTGCAGTATCAACAGCTCTCCAATTTCTAATACTTGTATCTAACCCAACTGTAACAATTGAATCTGCAACATCTATACTATTTTTTATTTTCCCACCCCACATAGATGTTTTTAAACGACTTACCATTGGAGCCATTGTCATCATAGAAGTTGCAGATGTTTTTCTATTTCTTAATGTTGTGCTCATTGGATGGTC
>JAIELU010000175.1 GCA_019752775.1 Campylobacterales bacterium
AGAAACTCTCTTTCATCAAACAAAGACCAACATCAAAGAAAATACTTCATACTGTTGATTCTTTTAAGACTTTAACTCAACATACAAGAATTCCAAAAAACTTCAGAAAAAAAGTAAGAAATAGCAAAAAAACAACATTTATTTATCCAAATGGAATGTCCTTTCGAGTTGTAACTAAAGATTCTGATTTTTATGATTTTATTCATAAATTTGGTATTTTATATTCAACATCAGCGAATAAAACAGCCGAAAGTTTTAATAAAGATTTCGCAACAATTGGAGCTGATATAATTGTAGAAGATAAAAGAGGTTTTTATGAAACAAAAGCTTCAAGTATAGTAAAACTCTATAAAAAAACATTAAAGATAGTTCGATAATAATCAGTTTT
Organism: Campylobacterales bacterium; assembly: GCA_019752775.1. Lineage (GTDB taxonomy): Bacteria > Campylobacterota > Campylobacteria > Campylobacterales > Arcobacteraceae > Aliarcobacter. The sequence goes on from JAIELU010000175.1 coordinate 389, forward strand.
AAGCAAAAATAAATTCAAACTAAAATATAATCTTACTCTTCAAAAAAATGACCCTGTCGTCTAGTGGCCAAGGACGTCTGGATTTCCTCCAGAACACGCATGTTCGAATCATGCTGGGGTCGCCACTTAACTTCTATTTTGTAATTTTTGAGTTAAAAAAGCCAAAGCAATTACAACAATTGCAACAATAACAAATCCTATAAGTTCATTTTCTAAATCTGACATAATTAATTTCCTAAAATATTTTTTTTACTATAAAATCTCTTCTACAAAATATCTATTATTTTTCTCATTGATATGCACATTTGTATCAAATATTTTTGATAGGTTTTTGCTTGTTAAAATATCTTCTTTTTTTCCGCTTTTATAAATAGTATTATTATAAATCAAAGCTACATTTTCTATTTCTTCAAAAATTTCTTCTAAATGATGAGTTACTAAAATAATCGAACAATTTTGAGATAATTTTTTTAACATTTTAATAAAATTTATTTGAGCTTTTATATCAAGACCAACTGTTGGTTCATCAAGTATAAAGGCTTTTGGTTCATGAATTAATGATCTAGCTACTATACACTTTCTTAGCTCTCCTGTTGACATCTGTTCAACATATTTGTCTGATAGATATTCAATTTCCAGATATTTCATTGTTTCTTTTGCTTTTTGATGTTGCGCTTCACTAAAATCTTGATGTTTAAAAACTCCAATTGAGCTATAGTGACCACTTAAAACTACTTCGTAACCACTTAAAAATGAGCCATGAGTTGCAAAATAGTTGTGTAAATCATTTGTTATGATTCCTAAATCTTTTTTTAATTCAAAAATCGAGTAGTTTGATTTTCCTAAAATTTCTTTTTTATATTTATTTGTTTTTCTTGGGTGAATTTCAGATTGGATTAGTTTCATCAAAGTTGATTTTCCACTTCCATTTGCTCCAAGTATCGCCCAATGCTCTTTTTCTTTTATTTTTAGAGTTATATCTTTTAATATAATTTTTTCGTCATATCCTACATTTATATTTTCAAAGTCAATAATATTCATATTTTTTCCTAACATTTACGTTTTTTAAGATACTACTAGCAAATGTTTAATATAATCCTTAAAATTAATAAAATCTACAAAATAAAGAGCAAAAATGAAAGTTACAAGAGTAAAAAAACTAATGATTTCAGGAATTAGCACAGTTACAAATAATGAATTTGAAATGAGTGAAGAAAATGGCAAAATAACTGGTCTTTGGGAAGAATATTTTGCAAATGATGTTTATAAAAAAACTTTTGATAAAGCAAACAGTGATTTTATGTACGGAGTTTATAGCAACTACGAATCAGACGCAAGCGGAAACTACAAAGTAACAGTTGGAGTTGAAGTTACAAAACCAAAAAATGCAATAGTTATTGAAGATAAAAAATATTTAGTTTTCACAAAACAAGGTGAACTTCCTATGGTTGTAGTTGAATTATGGGAAGAGATTTGGGATTATTTTGAAAAAAATAGCGAATACGAAAGAGCTTTTGAAGTAGATTTTGAAAAATATGCAAAAGAAAATGAGATAGAGATTTACGTTTCTATAAAATAACCTAAAAATTTGAGGTCGAAAATTTCGACCTCAAATTTTTCCAAAACAAGAACATTGCCAAAAGTATTTACAGAACAAGGTGTTTATATGTGAAACTCGTTAAAAAAAAGAGAACTGCTTCACTTTTTTAGAGTTGAAACCGTAGATGTATACCAAAGGTATCATTGTAGGCTGGAAGCAACCGTACTTAAAAGTAAAGTTGCTACAGAAGTCACTATAAATATAATGTGAACTTTCACAAAGCTAAGAGAATTTGCTTTAACCTACAAAGATATAATAATCGAACTAAAAAACCTAAAAGATGATATAAAACTAAGCCAAAATCAAACTAATCAAAATAGTGAAAATATAAAAACAGCCTTTGAAATACTCTCTCAAATACTTGAAGATAGTAAAAATACACAAGATAAGGTTATGGGGTTTAGGGTTGGAAAAGGTGATTAATAATTTAGGGTATAATTTTTGAAATTAAAAGGTTTTAAATGCAAAATAAACATATAAATGAATTTTTAGATTATTATATAAAACTTGAGAATCCTCAATACGCAGTTTTATTGAAAGGTAAATGGGGAAGTGGGAAAACTCATTTTATTAATGAATATAAAAAACAATTAGATACGAATAATCAAAAATATATTTATGTAAGTTTGTACGGTGTAACTAAATATGATGAAATAGAAATAAAATTTTTAGAAGCTATCTATCCAAGGCTTTACAATAAAAAAACAATTTTTGCTGGAAAAATTGCTAAACAGCTTTTAAAAGGTACGTTTAAAATTGATTTAGATAATGATGGAAATGATGATGGAAATGCAAGTTTCCAAATACCTAATTTTAAGCAAGAAGATTTATTAAATACAAAAGATTATATTTTAATATTTGATGATTTAGAAAGATGTTCTATAAATATTATCAATTTATTAGGATATATTAATTTCTTTGTTGAACATCAGTCTTATAAAGTAATACTTATTGCAAATGAAGAAGAATTAGAAAAAACAGATAAATATACTCAAATAAAAGAAAAACTTATTGGAAAAACTTTTGAGTTTAAAACAAATTCTATTTTTGCTTATGATAGTTTCTTATCAGAATTAAAAAATACAAATAAAATTAAAGAAAATATTTTAGAAAATGAAAAATTAAATATTTTAGAACTTTTTAATAAATCTAAATCTAATAATCTAAGAGCCTTAAGGCAGAGCTTACTTGATTTTGAAAGATTTTATGATGAAGTATTAATAATACATTTAAAAAAAGAAGAGTTAATAAAAGATGTTTTATATTGGTTTTTTCTATTTTCATTTGAAATGAGACAAGGGAATAATGAAATTTTCAAATTAGATGAAATTAGAGGAGAACATATATTATCTTTATCTAATAGTAATGATAATAAGGAAAAAACAAAGTTTGAAATTTATAATGACAAGTATAGTTTTGGTCATTTTGAACAAATTCTTTCTTTTAAAAATTGGGAAAAGATATTATTAAATTCAAATATTGAAAAAGAAGAAATAGATTCAGCTCTAAAAAATAGTAAATATTATATTAGTGAAAAATTTTATGATTGGAAACTACTATATAGTTATTTTAATTTAAATGATGAAACTTTTGAGAAGATAGTTAATGATATTTATTTTAAAATTTCAAATACTGAATATACAGTATTTGAAGAAGTAAAAATGGTAGCATCAATATTATTAAATTTAAAAGAGAAGAATTTAATTGAAAAAGATATTTTTTGTTTGGAATATGAAATAAAAAAACAAATTGATTTTTTATTTTACAATGATATGATTAGTGATGAAATAATCCTAGGAAAAAATTTACATTTGTATGATAGTTTTTTATATAAAAGTTATGAATATATGAAATCTGAATCTTTTAATGAAATTTTAGAATATATAGACGAAAAAACTGTAAATAAATTAGAAGAAAAATTAAAAAAAGATAGTTTATTAATAATTGATGCAATAGTAAGAAGTGATATTTATTCTTTGTATATAGATGGAAATTTCCCTTATTATAATAAACCAATATTTAAATATATTGATACAGAGATATTATTTGAAAAATTAATAAATAGTGATAATAAAACAATTAGAGAATTTTTTAATATATTGAACGATAGATATAAAAGTGATATAGATAGATTAATTTCTGAAAAAGATTTTTTAGAAAAACTTCAATTAAAAGTTGAAGAATATATAAAAAGTAAAACTGGAAAATTAAGTGTATATCATTTTAGTAATTTTTTAAATAATTTAGAAAAAAATATTAAAAGGTTAAATAATCAAGTAAATCTCTATGAAAAAATATTATAGTAATATACGTTCCAAAAATTAACTAATAAAGTGAAAAGATGAAAGTAAAATATTTAGAAAAATTTTATGTTGCAGGAATCACAACAAGAACAAACAACAAAATAGAATTAGATGAAACAACAGCACAAATACCGCAACTTTGGCAAAGATATGTAGATGAAAATATTGAAAGTAAAACATTCAACAAGTCAAGAAATTTGGCTATGTATGGAGTTTACAACAAATATGAAAAAGATGTAAATTCTGACTATGATTATACAATTGGTGTTGAAGTTACAAAATTTAAAAATGCAATTACTATAGAAAAAGATAGATATTTGGTATTTTCAAAAAAAGGTGAATTTCCAAAAGTTGTAATAGAAACTTGGCATGAAGTTTGGAACTATTTTGCTTCAAAAGAGTGTGAATATGAAAGAGTATATAATTTTGATTTTGAAAAATATTCAAAAGATGATGAAATAGAAATATATATTTCTATAAAGTAAAATAAATTGTTATGAAGTTTTATCTATAAATACAGATGATAAAATACCAATTATTTGGATAATGGTGTTAGAAAAAGCAGTTTTCTAAAATATCTTATTTCAAAGATTAGTTTAAATAATAACTACTTATATCTTCCCTACGAGATTGAAGAGAGTCAAATCCAAAATTTTTTTTTGGGAATATCTTCTCAACTCCTGACGAACTAAGAAAACTTTTTATATCAAAAACTTCATTGGAAAATCTTAAAATAAAAGCATGGACACTAAGTAATAAAAATAATTAGATAATCTTAAACTAATAATCTTTAAGATATATTTTATAATAAATTTTAATATAAGGGAGAACGGTTATGAAAGGTTTTGCAATGTTGAAAATTGGGCAAGTAGGTTGGATTGAAAAAGAAAAACCAACTTGTGGTGTAATGGATGCAATAGTTAAACCTATAGCTGTCTCACCTTGTTCTTCTGATGTCCATACTGTTTGGGCAGGTGCTCTTGGCGATAGACATGATATGATTTTAGGACATGAGGCAGTTGGAGAAGTAGTAGAAGTTGGCTCACTTGTAAAAGATTTCAAAGTAGGTGATAAGGTTATTGTTCCTGCAAT
>JAIELU010000010.1 GCA_019752775.1 Campylobacterales bacterium
CTGTTTCATTGATTGATTTAGGAGTATGTGATGGTGGTGTTGATTTAGGTGGTGTTGATTTAGGTGGTGTTGATTTAGGTGGTGTTGATTTCGTAGGCATTTTTTCTCCGAATAAATTTTTCAATTATTATATCGAACTTATTTATATAATGTACAATTATTATAAATTATTTAAATACTTTTCATACCAATCAATCAAGCCCCTCATAGCATCCTTATAGCTAGAACGGTTATAAACTTCTTTTACTTTGTTTGTTTCTTTATGAGCTAATAAAGCTTTAATAACTTCTCCACTACATTGATGTTCATTTGCATTTTCATAAGCTATTGTTGAAAACATTGCTCTAAAACTATGTGGTACAAATTCTTCTTAATGCTCCAATTAGTGTATTATCACTCATAGGTCTATCTTTACTTCTAACGCTTGGAAATACATATTTACCAGTTCTCGTGAATTGTTGCACTTCTTTTAGTATCTCTATTACTTGGTTTGCAAGTGGAAGTATAAATTCTGTTTTTGTTTTCATTTTAGAAGATGGAATTATCCATTGTTTGTTTTCAAAATAATATATCCCTAAAAGTTTTAGATTTGATGATTATTGATTAGATGGTATTGTTTATAAAAGAGGTAAAAAGTGCCAATTTTGGTACTTTTTAGACTTTGTAAGTTTTTTATGGATTGGTGGAGAAGACGGGAGTCGAACCCGTGTCTTAAAATGCTTGACCTTAATATCTATACATGCTTTTTTAATTGTTCGATTTAATTTTAGAAAAGTACAATTAAACTTTAATAAAACTGTCTTTTATGCGTTAGTCTTAACTTAAAAGATAATAATTAAGATATATCTGTTTGTTTGTTATACTTCGAATCCTACTCTAACAGAATAATCTGTAGGTGAAGCAACACCCGCCTCTATTCAGAGAGCGGGGGTAGAGCAATTAAGCTGCTACCCTTTGAGGTGCGTAATTTGTATTGTTTGCATTTAAACATTTTTGAGCCTTTTAACGATATGCTCATACCGACATGCAACTAAAACCGAAACACTCCAATCGAAGCCAGGACTTCCCCATAACTCGAAAGTGAAGTTTACATAAGCAATTATTAAAACCACGTTAATTGTAATCAAATTGTTACTAAATGGTAATTTTAAACTGTTTTATCCATTCTTATATTTAAAAATAGTACAATAATATATAAAAATATATCGGAGTGAATAATGAGCAAAAAAGGTATTTTAATTATTGGAGCAGGTGGAGTAAGTAGAGTTGCAACTGTTAAATGTGCAATGAATATTGACACTTTTGAAAAGATTACATTAGCATCAAGAACAGTTTCAAAATGTGAATCAATTGCTGCGGATATTTTAAAAAATCAAGGAGTACAAATTGATGTAGCTTCTGTTGATGCTGACAATGTAGATGAATTAGCAAAATTAATTCAAAAAGTAAATCCAAAATTAGTACTAAATGTAGCGTTACCTTATCAAGATTTAACAATTATGGACGCTTGTACAAAATGTGGAGTTGACTATGTAGATACTGCAAACTATGAACATCCAGATGAAGCTAAATTTGAATATAAATTACAATGGGCTAGAGATAATCAATTTAAAGAAGCTGGAATCATGGGATTATTAGGTTCAGGTTTTGACCCAGGTGTTACAGGTGTATTTTGTGCTTATGCTCAACAAAATCTATTTGATGAAATTCACACTATAGATATTATGGATTGTAATGCTGGAGATCACGGATATAAATTTGCTACAAACTTCAATCCAGAAATTAACCTAAGAGAAGTATCTGCAAATGGTAGATATTGGGAAAATGGAGAATGGATTGAAACAACTCCATTAGAAATTAGAGTTGACCATGATTATCCAGAAGTTGGTGTAAAACCTTCATATTTACTTTACCATGAAGAGTTAGAGTCATTAGTGAAAAATATCAAAGGTTTAAAAAGAATTAGATTCTTTATGACATTTGGTGATTCTTATATTCAACATATGAATTGTTTACAAAATGTTGGAATGTTAGGAATTGAACCAGTTATGCATAAAGGTGTAATGATTACTCCAATTGAATTCTTAACTACATTATTACCTGATCCTGCAAGCCTTGGACCTAGAACTGTTGGTCTTACAAATATTGGTTGTATTATCGAAGGTATCAAAGATGGAAAAGCAAAAAAAGTTTACATCTATAATATTTGTGACCACCAAGAGTGTTATAAAGAGACAGGAGCACAAGCTGTAAGTTATACTACAGGAGTTCCTGCCATGATTGGTTCTAAATTACTTTATAAAGGTATTTGGAAAAATAAAGGTGTATTTAACATAGAAGAATTTGATGCGAAACCATTTATGGATGAGTTAATGACTCAAGGTCTTCCTTGGAAAATTGTAGAACTATAATTTAGTTCTACAATCTAGAAAGAGATTTAAAATGCAAAAATATATTTGTACAATTTGTGATTATATTTATGACCCAGAAATAGGTGATGCTGATTCTGGAATTGTTGCAGGAACTGCATTTGAAGATTTACCACAAGATTGGGAATGCCCAGATTGTGGTGTAAGTAAAGAGGATTTTGAGCCACTTGAAGACTAATAATATAATAGTAGATAGTTTTGACAGACTACCAAGTCCAAGTTTTGTATGTGAAGAGAAACTTTTAGAAAAAAATTTAATACTTCTAAAAAGAATCCAAGATGAAGCAGATGTAAATATTCTTTTAGCACTAAAAGGTTTTGCTTTATGGTCAACTTTTGATTTATGTAAAAAATATCTAAAAGGATGTTGTGCATCTGGACTTCATGAAGCAATCTTAGCAAAAGAAGAGTTTGGAGGAGAAGTTCATACTTATTCTGCTGCTTTTAAAGATGATGAAATTGATGAAATTATCTCAATATCAAATCATGTAGTTTTTAATTCTTTTAATCAATTAAAAAGATATAAAGATAAAGCCTTTGGCAAAACATCATTGGGAATTAGATTAAATCCTGAATACTCAAGTGTTGAGGTTGATTTATATAATCCTTGTGCACCATTTTCAAGAATGGGAACTACAAAAGCAAATTTTGATGAGTCACAATTGGAGTATTTAGATGGTTTTCATTTTCATGCTCTTTGTGAACAAAATGTTGATGCTCTTGAGGGTGCATTAGCAGCTTTTGAAGATAAATTCTCTCAATATTTTGACAAACTAGAATGGGTAAATTTTGGTGGTGGACATCATATTACAAGAGCTGATTATGATGTTGCAGGATTAATCAAACTTTTAAAAGATTTTAAAGCTAGATACCCACATTTAAAAGTTTATTTAGAACCTGGTGAAGCAATTGGTTGGCAAACTGGTTACTTAGTGGGAACTGTACTTGATGTAATTAATAATGGCATGGATTTAGTTATTTTAGACACATCAGCAGAAGCCCATATGCCAGATACTTTAGCCATGCCATATCGAGCAATGATTAGAAATTCTGGAGTTGCGCTTGAGAAAAAACATACATATAGACTTGGTGGAAATACTTGTTTAGCTGGTGATATTATTGGTGATTACTCTTTTGATAAGCCTTTAGAAGTTGGAGATAAAGTTATTTTTGAAGATATGATTCATTATACGATGGTAAAAACAACTACATTTAATGGAATAAAACTACCATCAATTGTTATAAAACATAATGAAGAGTGTTATGAAATTATAAAGAATTTTGGTTATAATGATTACAAAATGAGACTTTCATAGGAGATTTAAATGACGGGGCAAGAAAGAAATATTATTGATAATGAATTTTCAGATATGGAAGTTATTGATACAAAAGAGTCTGTAAAACATGATTATAAAAATAAAAGTAGAAAAAAAGAAGAGCTAGAAAAAAAAGAAGAAAATGGAGTTAAAAAAGTTCAGATTTGGGTTAGAGAAGAGACTTTAGAATATGAAAAAGAGTTAACAAAACTTCAAATTGAACTTTTAAAATTTCAAAATTATGTAAAAGAGCAAGGATTAAAAGTTCTTATGATTTTTGAAGGTAGAGATGCTGCTGGAAAAGGCGGAACTATCAAAAGAATTACAGAACACCTAAATCCAAGGGGTGCAAGAGTAGTAGCTTTGGAAAAACCAAGTGATATTGAAAAAACACAGTGGTATTTTCAAAGATATACACAATATCTTCCAAGTGCTGGAGAAATTGTACTTTTTGATAGGTCTTGGTATAACAGAGCTGGAGTTGAGCCAGTAATGGGATTTTGTTCAACGGAAGATCATCATGAATTTTTAAGAGAAGTTCCTGAATTTGAAAAAATGTTAGTAAAATCGGACATTGTTTTATTGAAATATTATTTCTCTGTTTCAAAAAAAGAACAGCTAAGAAGATTTAAAAAAAGAGAAATAGACCCTTTGAAACAGTATAAACTTTCACCTGTTGATAAAGAATCTCAGAATTTATGGGATAAATATACAATAGCAAAATTTTCTATGTTAATGGCTTCAAATACAGATCTTGCCCCATGGACTGTTATTAAAAGTGATAATAAGAAAAAAGCTAGATTAAATTGTATTAGACATATATTATCTAATGTTGATTATAAAAATAAGAATGAAGAAAAAGATTTTTTTAAAATAGATAAAAAAATCCTGATAAGTGGTACCCATGAGATTGAGAATATGGAACAGGACATTCAATTAGCGAGGTTATCTTAAAATGAATTTAGGTGATTTTGAAAGAACAAATTATAGTGGATTATATATTTCAAAAGAGGCTCATCCAGAGTTTGGAAATAAATATATAGCAAGATTTCAGCATGATAGAAAAAGATATGTAAAAGTTTTAGGATTCACTAAAAAAGATAATTTAACAAAAAAAGATGCTTTTGAGTTATTAAAAACTTTTAAAGATACTGTTTTATCTAAGCCAGAAATAAAAGTTGATAAAAAAATAAAATTACAGGAAAATAAATTGGTAGTTAAAGATAATGAAATTTTAAAAACATTAAAAGAAGAAAATGACTTTTTAAAATCAATTTTAGGTAATTATGAGAAATTAAATCCTCATGTTTTATCAGAGGGAATCCAAAAAATTTATGATTTAGAAGCTTTGAAAAAATATCAAATTGAATTAATTAAACTTCAAAATTATTTAGAAAAAGAAAATAAAAGAATGATTATTATCTTTGAAGGAAGAGATGCTTCTGGAAAAGGTGGCGCTATTAGAAGAATTACTAGATATATGAATAATAAACATTATAGAGTAGTAGCCTTAGGAAAACCGACAGAAACTCAAAAAAATCAATGGTTTTTGCAAAGATATATCACTCATTTCCCAACAGGTGGAGAGGTGGTTTTATTCGATAGAAGCTGGT
>JAIELU010000070.1 GCA_019752775.1 Campylobacterales bacterium
TTTTCTTCACTTTCAATTAATGCTTTAGGTGCGATTGGAGTTATTGGTTTTTGTACATTTATATTTCCAAAACTTGAATTGCCAAGAGAATCACTTTTCCCCCCATGCATATCTATTTTTCCTGAATTTTGTTCTGTATAATTATAATCTGCAAATAAAAAATTTGTTAAAAATATAGTAACGATTAGTAGTTTTTTCATTATTTCTTCCTCTTTTTTTAAATTATTATAACCCCTTTTTTGATAAATAAGCCTTAATAGGGTATTTTACACTTATTTATTTCAAGGATTATTTTTATGAATGAATTGATTTTAGGACTTCTTACTTTTTTTACTTCTACAATTGCAGGCATTGTTGGAGTTGGTGGGGGAATGATGTTAATAGTAATTTTGCCCTCATTTTTACCCTTGAATGCTTTGATACCTATTCATGGATTGACTCAAGTTTCAAGTAATTTAAGTAGGGCAATATTTGGTTATAAAGATGTACAATTTGAAGTAATTCCAAAATTTTTATTAGGTTCATTTATTGGTATTGGAATGTTTACCGCTGTTTTAACTTTGATTTCACTGGAATATGTTCCTTTATTTATTGGTGTTTATATTTTACTTTCTTTATGGTCTGAAAAGTTTAATGAAAAAATAAAAAGATATGAAAATTATTTTCTTGCAGGTTTTTTTCAAACAGGACTTTCTATGGTAGTTGGCGCCACAGGACCTCTTACTATGACACTTTTATTAAAAGATTATAAAGATAAAAATAAAGTTGTGGCAACGGGTGCTGTTTTGATGAGCATTACACATATTTTAAAATTATTCGTATTTATGTATTTTGGATTTGTATTTTTTGATTATATTGGAGTAATCATTGCCATGATTATTGGTGCAGTTACTGGAAGTTGGGTTTCAATTAAACTAAGAGATAAAATTGATGGTAAAAAATTTACTATCATTTTAAAAGTACTACTTACTGCTTTAGCTATTCAAGTAATTGTAAAAGTATTTATATAAAAAACTTTAAAACTAATACGATAAATAGTGCAGAAATAAGTGTTTGCACTGTAATAATACTCGACATTAATCCAATATCTCCACCAAGCTGTCTAGCTAGTATAAAAGAGCTAGGCGCTGTTGGAAGAACTGCAAATAAAACTAAAATTGAAATCATCATATTATCAAGTTCAAAATATTTTGCAAAAACAAAAATTAAAACAGGCATTATTAAATGTTTTGCAATACTTGAAATAAAAAGTTCACTTTTTGAAGATTTTATCTCTTTTATTACAAGTCCAAATCCAACAGATAAAAGTCCCATAGGAAGTGCAGCTTTACTTAATATTTCTAAAGTATTATTTAATACGAGTGGAAAATGAATTCCTAAAAAGTTTATGCTTCCACCAATTACACAGGCGATTATCAAAGGATTTGTTATTATAGATTTTAGTAAATATAAAAAATTTAATTTTTCATTACTTATATATAAAGCAAAAATAGTTATACACAAAATATTTATAAAAGGGATTGTAAAAGTCAAAATAATGGCAGATAAAATTAATCCATCATTTCCAAAAATTGCCCCAGCAAGAGCCAAAAAAACATAAGTATTAAATCTAATTCCACCTTGAACAACAGAAGTAAAAGAAGCTGCATTTGCTGGTTTTATTTTATTTATAATCATAAGAATAATCATTGTAAAAAATATCGCTAAAAGTGCAGCAACAACGAAACTAAACCTATCTTTTGAGTCTAAAGAAGCATTTGATAATTTGAAAATTAGTAAAGCAGGCATTAAAACATAATAAGTTAATTTATCAGCTTGTGGCCAAAATTCATGGGATGGAAATTTTATTCTTTTAAAAAAATATCCAATTAAAATAAGTCCAAAAACTGGAATTAAAGCTGAAAATATATGTTCCATAATATTTTCAACTATTTACTAATATTTTGAAAACAGCTTTTATGATTTTTTTATTTTCATCTATTTTTATACAAGGCATATGAGCGTCATCTGGATAAAAAATAGCAAGTTCATTTTGTTTGATTTTTAATACAGAAGAATTTTTAGATTGTGCATATTTTGCATAATCTAAATCAGGATTATATTCAGTTGTAACTGTAAGATTATTTACATTTTCAACTTCCATGATTTCATCACCTTCAAACATATATTGAATGTCAATATATGTTTTATGTGACTCATAAAGACAATCTTCTTTATCTTTTGTAATATAAGTCTGTTCTAAAACAAAACAGTTTTCATCTAACACTATTTTATTACACTCTCCAATTTTTTTATTCAAAAGAGTTTTATATTCATTTGAATTTTTGTCTTGTAATTTTTCAATATAAGCAAAAGCTTTTTCAAACTTAGAACTACAAACTTGTGATTTTAAAGTTTGTAATGTACCAAATAGTGCCATTTAAATTCCTATTTATTTTTTAACATACCTTTTAAAATAATCTTACCACCTTCAACACCTGGTTGGTCGTAAGTATTAATTCTCAAAAATTTCCCAACAATTGAAGTTAATAATTCATAATAAAATAGAAGTTTTCCTATTTCAAATTCACTGATTTCTTCAATTTCTATAATATCAATTGGAATATCTTTTTTTAACTCTTTAACTGAAGCAATTGTTGCATCCGCTTGTAGATTAATTAACTCTTTAAAATTAAGATTATTAACATAATCAAGTTCTTCTAGTCCTTCTAAAGAAATAGGTGCTATTTTTGTATTATCTTTAAAATCTTTAATTTTGATAAAAGTTACTGTTTTATCTCTTTGTCCCTCAACTATTAATTGTAAAAAAGAGTGCTGGTCAACAGGTCCTAAAAGTCCAATTGGAGTTAAACCTTGGTTTGTGTTATTAACATCAACTTTACCAAGACTTTCTCCCCAAAGTTGAACATACCATTTATTAAATCCTTCAAGTAATTGAGAATAAGAAAAAATAGCATTCATATTATAAACATCTTTAAACTCATAATAAGTTCTAGCTTTTTTTAATAGATGTTTAAATAATTTCTTTTTATCAAAAAATGAATCAGAACTTTTTTTAGCACCTTTTAAAAGCTCATCAATATCAAATCCAGCAAGATATAAAGGAACTAATCCAACATTTGATAAAACAGAGAATCTTCCACCTACATTTTTAGGAATATCAAAATAATTAATATCATTTGCTCTTGCAAAAGTATTTAATTTACTATCATCTTCTGTAATTATTAATAAATTTGATTTATCAATTTTAACAATTGACATAAGATATTTAAAAATAGAGATGGTTTCTATTGTTGTTCCAGATTTTGAAATTATAATAAAAAGCGTATCTTTTAAATTTAGTTGAGTCAAAGTTCCATTTAAATTTACTGGATCTGTACTTTCAAAAAAGAAAAGCTCTTTTTTTAAAGATTTATTGTGTTGTTTATTGTATTTCAAGAAGTTATAAATAGCATAAGTTCCTAAAGTACTTCCACCAATACCAATAATTGCTATTTGTTTTTGAGGAAAGTTTAAATCATCAAGTCTAGTTTTTAAAACTGTTGTATCAACATACGGAAGAGAGTAATAACCTATTACTTCTCTTTCTTTTTTAATTTCTGCAAAAATTTCTTTATCACTTAGTGATACTTGAGGATAATACAGATTGTTTTTCACTTATTTAGCTCCAGTTGCTTTCTTAGCAGCTTGTTCTTTTTTTGTTTCTTTATCATAGAAATAGTTTGTAGCTTTTACAAATCCATCTATACTTCCACAGTCAAATCTTTGTCCATCAAATTTGAATGCTAAAACCATTCCCTTTTTTGCTTGAGCTAAAAGTGCATCTGTAATTTGAATCTCTCCACCTTTTCCAGGTTTTGTTTCTCTAATAATATTAAAAATATCAGGAGTTAAAATATATCTTCCAATAATTGCTAAGTTTGATGGAGCAACTTCTGGTTCAGGTTTTTCAACCATATCTTTTACCATATAAATACCAGGTTCAATTTCATTTCCAGCAATAACACCATATTTATTTGTATCTTCTTTTGGAATTTCTTCAATAGCTACAATTGAACAACCATATTTTTTATATAATTCTACCATTTGTGCTAATACACCTTTTCCAGGAGCATCACATAAATCATCTGCTAAAACAACAGCAAAAGGTTGGTCACCAATTAATGTTTCACCACATAATATTGCATGACCTAAACCTTTCATTTCGATTTGTCTTGTATATGAAAAAGTACATTTAGTAATAACTGATCTAATTTCTGTTAAATAATGCTCTTTGCTTGTACCTTTAATTTGATTTTCAAGTTCATAAGAAATATCAAAATGATCTTCAATTGCTCTTTTACCTCGACCTGTAACAATGGCCATTGTATCCATACCAGCAGCTAGTGCTTCTTCTACTCCATATTGAATAAGTGGTTTAGTTAAAACAGGTAACATCTCTTTTGGCGTTGCTTTTGTAGCCGGTAAAAATCTTGTACCATACCCAGCAGCAGGGAATAGACATTTTTTTATTGGGTTATTTTTATCGTTCATTTTTATTTTCCTTGTAATTGTTCAAATAGTTTTATTAAAACATTTTCGTATATTTTAGCATTTTCTTTTGTATCTGCTTCAAATCTTGTAACCAATTTTGGTGTAGTGTTACTTGCTCTTACTAATCCCCAACCATTTTCAAATATAACTCTAACTCCATCAACAGTTATAATGTCTTTAATTTTTGGAAAATCAGCAGGAGGATTTTCTAAAGCTTTTTTTAAATCTTCAATAATTTTAAATTTAGTATCTTCTGTAACAGTTATATTTATCTCAGGAGTAGAGTAAACTTGAGGTAATGCTTCAAACTCTTTATCAAAATCAAATCCTTGATCAATTAATTCTAAAGCTCTAAAAGTCGCATATAAAGCATCATCATAACCAAAGTATCTATCATTAAAAAATAAGTGTCCTGAAACTTCAGCGGCAAAATCAGCATTTGTTTCTTTTATTTTCACTTTTAAATTTGAATGTCCAGTTTTATACATTATTGCTTTTCCATAAGAATTAATAATATCATACATAACTTGTGAACATTTTACTTCACCAATAACAGTAGGATTTTTTATAAACTTAGAAAAGAATATTGCTAAAATATCACCTTTAAAATTATATTTTGGAGAAAGTAGGGCAATTCTATCAGCATCACCATCATAAGCAAAACCAAAATCATACTCACCAGTTGCTAACTCTTTTTTAATATCTTCAAGAGTATGCTCATCACTTGGATCTGGATGATGATTTGGGAAATTTCCATCTGGTTCTTCAAATAAGATTTTATATTTTATATTTAATCTATTAAGAAT
>JAIELU010000095.1 GCA_019752775.1 Campylobacterales bacterium
CCAAACCCTGAACATTTTTATTCAAAATTCAAAAATAATCATAAAAATTCGAAATTTTACTTTCCGTCGGAATATCAAAGGCTAATTTACCTGAGTTGGTCGCTTTTTTAAATACAAAGAAAGTAAATCTCAATCTCTTTTTGAATCGGGTTTTAAATTATTTTTTAAATAGGATTAAAAAATATAAATTAGAAGTTCAAAGTACAGAAAATAAATTAAAAATATTAAATGACGGTTTACAAAAAAAAGTGCAATATGCAATTGAAGAAGCAAAACAAAAAGATAGAAAAATTCTAGAGCAAGGAAAATTAGCAAGAATTGGTTCTATGATTTCTATGATTGCTCATCAATGGAGACAACCTTTAACTGAATTATCAGGTATTTTAATGGAGCTTGAAACTGCAACAAGATTTAAGAAAGTTGATGAAAATCATATTTTAACAGCAATTGAAAAAAGTGATAATATGATTCAATTTATGTCAAATACAATTGATGATTTTAGAAATTTTTATAAACCAGATAAAATGAAAGAAGATTTTTTAGTTTCAGATTCTTGTAAAAGTGCTATAAATATCATAAATGCAAGTCTTAAAAACTTTGATATAAAACTAAATATAAATATACAAAATGATAAAAAAATATATGCTTATCCTACTGAATTTGCTCAGGTTATTTTAAATATTTTAAGTAATGCAAAAGATGTATTAGTAGAAAAAAATATTAAAAACCCAAAAATAGATTTAAATATTGATTCAAAAGGAGTTTTATCGATTATTACAATAAAAGATAATGCAGGTGGAATTGATAAAAAAAATCAAGAATTGATTTTTGATCCATATTTTAGTACTAAAGATTCATCAAAAGGAACAGGTCTTGGACTTTATATTTCAAAACTAATAATTGAGCGAAATATGGGTGGAGAACTTAGTGTTTATAATGATGATGAAGGTGTTATTTTTAAAATAGTAATTGCAGGATAATAAATGATGAATGAAGAGTTATTAAAAGAATTAAAAAACATATCAATATTATGTGTAGAAGATGAAGATGGAATAAGACAAACCATAGTAAGTACTTTAAAATACTATTTTAAAGAAGTTTACGAAGCAAGTGATGGAAATGAAGGATTTGAATTATATGAATATTATAAACCAAAAATAGTTTTAACTGATATTCAAATGAAAAATTGTAATGGTTTAGAATTTGTGAAAAAAATTAGAAAAACAGATAATGAAACTATGGTTATTATGCTAACTGCATATTCAAATGAAGAGTATTTAATGGAGTTAATAAATCTAAATATTAATCATTTTATTTTAAAACCATTAAATTCAAAAAAATTAAATGATGCTTTAGAAAAATATTTACAAAAAGCTGTTAAACCAATTTTATTATGTGAAAATTTAATTTTAGACTTACAAAAAAGAGAATTAATTTATAAAAATGAACAAATAATACATTTAAGAAAAAGAGAAAAAGATTTTTTGCAACTCTTATACAATAAAAATAGAGCAATTCTAAAATACGAAGAAATAGAATTTGAACTTTGGAATGATAAAGAGATGACGAGTCATGCATTAAAATCATTTATAAAAGAATTAAGACATAAAATACCAGTGAATATAATCAAAAATATACCACAAGAAGGCTATACTTTACAACATTAAAACTACTTTTTATACACTTTGGTTGTATATTATTTTAAAAATATGAAAAATAAGGATTATCATGGACAAGTTACATAGAATAGAAAAAGATTTTTTAGGTGAAAAAGAGATTGAATTAAATAAATATTATGGAATTCAAACTTTAAGAGCAAAAGAGAATTTTAATATCACAAAAACAGATATTTCATTGTTTCCAAATTTTATTAAATCTCTTGCAAAAGTAAAAAAAGCTTGTGCTTTAACAAACTATGAATTAGGTGATTTAACTGATATTCAAAAAGATGCAATTGTTCAAGCTTGTAATGAAATAATTGATGGAAAATTTCATGACCAATTTATTGTAGATCCAATCCAAGGAGGAGCTGGAACTTCTACAAATATGAATGCAAATGAAGTTATTGCAAATCGTGCTTTAGAGATTTTAGGTCATCCAAAAAGCTCTTATAATATTATTCATCCAAATAATCATATTAATATGAGTCAATCAACAAATGATGTTTATCCAACTGCAATTAAATTAACTCTGCATGAATTAATCTATAAATTAAAAGAGTCGTTAAGATTTTTAAGAGATTGTTTTGAAGAAAAATCTGTTGAGTTTAAAGACGTTTTAAAAATGGGAAGAACACAACTTCAAGATGCTGTTCCTATGACTTTAGGGCAAGAGTTTAAAACTTTTGCAGTTATGATTGATGCGGATATTTATAGATTAAGAGATGTTCAAGCTCACTTAAGAGAAGTGAATTTAGGTGCAACTGCAATTGGTACTGGGATTAACTCAAAAGCTGCATATCAAAGAAAGGTTATTTCAAACCTAAGAGAAGTTACAGGTGTTGATTATGTGGCAGCTGGGGATTTAATTGAAGCTACTCAAGATACAGGTTCATTTGTACATATTTCTGGAATGTTAAAAAGTATTGCAATTAAAGTATCAAAAATTTGTAATGATTTAAGACTTTTAAGTTCAGGACCAAGGGCTGGATTTAATGAAATTAATCTTCCTCCAATGCAACCTGGAAGTTCAATTATGCCTGGAAAAGTAAATCCAGTAATTCCAGAAGTTGTAAACCAAGTTGCTTTTGAAGTAATTGGTGCTGATATGACTATTGCAATGGCAAGTGAGGGAGGACAGTTACAATTAAATGTATTTGAACCATTAATTGCTTATAAACTATTTACTTCAATTAATATGATGAGAAGAGCATTTTACTCTTTAGGTGAAAAATGTGTTAAAGGAATTACAGCAAATGAAGATGTTTGTATGGAAAATATCTTAAATTCAGTAACACTTGTAACTTGTTTAAATCCAATTTTAGGATATGAAAAAAGTTCGGCAATTGCAAAAGAAGCTTTAAAAACAAACAAAAGAGTTTATGACATAATCTTAGAGCAAGAATTATTTACAAAAGAAGAACTTGATGAATTATTAAAACCTGAAAATATGGTAAATAACTTTATTAAGGAGACAAAATGAAAATAACTGTATTAAATACAGGTGGAACATTTAACAAAAGATATAACCCAATCAAAGGACAATTAGAAGTTCCAACTGATAATATCGCATTAGACAAGATTGTAAAATCTTGCCATAATGTACAATTTGATATTAAAAATATTGTTTCAAAAGATAGTTTAGATTTTACGCAAGAAGATAGAGAAATAATTTTAAAAGAGATACAAAATAGCACAAGTGATAAAATTATCATTATTCACGGAACTGATACAGTTGATTTAACTTCAAAATTTATTGAAGATAAAATTGAAGGTAAAAAGATAGTTTTCACAGGTGCAATGGTTCCTATGAGTATTGATGAAGTTGAAGCAACTATGAATTTTTCTCAAGCAATTGGATTTTTAAATGCACCAATAGAAAATGGTATTTATTTATCAATGCACGGAGTTGTAGTTGAGCACTCAAAATTAGTAAAAGATAGAAGTGTAGGGCAGTTTTTAGTTAAGAATTAAGTATTATAATTGAATAATAAGACAATTTAAAAAATAGGACTGTTGTCATGGAAAAATTAATAAATAGCTTTAAAAATTGTGGTTATGATGCTCATTTTGTTAAAACAAAAGAGGAAGCTTTTGAGTTAGCAAAAACATATATAAAATCTGGAATGAGTGTTGGTCTTGGTGGAAGTGAAAGCGTAAAAGAGATTGGATTATTAGATTATTTATTAAATAAAAAAGATATTACCCTTCACAATCAATATGAAGATGGTATTTCAATGGATGAAAATATTCAAAGAAGAAGACAAGGTTTAGTTTCTGATATTTTTGTTACAAGCACAAATGCAATTACAAAAGATGGAAAACTTGTAAATGCTGATGGTAGCGGAAATAGGGTAGCTGCATTTTCTTATGGACCTAAAAATGTTTTAGTAATTGTGGGAATTAATAAAATTGTTGAAGATGTAGAAGCTGGATTCAAAAGAGTTATGGAAGTTGCTGCTGTTAAAAATATAGAAAGAATAAACAACAAAGCAATAGAAATGGGAAAAGAGCCAAAATACAATCTTGACAATATTGCAAATAAATTCTCATGGGTAAAAGCTGATGATAAAGATAGAATCATCATCATTTTGGTTGATGAAGAGCTAGGTTATTAAAATATAAAAAAGTCATATTAAAGCCATATTTATTTTTTAAGGCTATTATTCTAGAATAATTAAATATGGAATAGTGATGTTAAAAAATCTCTTTAAATCTAGAATAGCACTACTTTACATAATGTCAATTTCTATGGTATTCTCATCTTCAGTATGGATGAGTTTATTAAATAATTATGTAATAGAAGTAGCCTTTTTTAATGGTGGTCAAATTGGTATTTTGCAAAATTTACGGGAAATACCTGGTTTTTTTTAGCTTTTACTGTTATTTTAATGATTTTGTTTATTTCTCAACAAAGACTAGCTTATATTTCAATGATAGTTTTAGGTTTAGGTGTTTTCTAACGGGATTTTATCCAAGTGCTATGGGACTTTATATTACAACTGTAATTATGTCTATTGGATTTCACTATTTAGAAACAGAATTAGTTTATCATGAATCTTTCAAAACAAAAGCTCAAGCCAATGAAATGATATTTGAATATATTGAGATATTTTACAATAGACAAAGGCTTCATTCATATAATTATTATATGTCACCTGTTGAGTTTGAAGAAAAAATGTTACATAAAGAAAGGTGCTTAGAATATAATTTTATTTGTCTGATTTAGGGTTGACAGATCATTTTTATGTTTATTGTATCATAAATAATAATAATAATTTGTCAAAGTAAATAATTAATTTTATATTTAACTATTAAATTTTATACGACTTTATAAAAATTTAGAAACAAAAAAATTAAAAAATACTGGAAACATTTTTGTGAATCAAACTTATCTTTTTAAAGCCATGGTTTAATTTTTTACTCAACTTTCGCACATAAAAAATCATATATTTCTTTTATAAGAAAATAACAACTGTTTTCTTGAGAACATGGTTCATATTTTGCAATATTAACACATGAAATCATTGCTAACATACCATCAAAATATCTTGAATATTTAAAAAGGTTACTTCACTATATAAAATATAAAAACTATAGGTAAATTTAAAAATATTTCAGAGATATTATACTAAATTTACTTTTTATTTTTAATTATCATCTACAGAGTTTAAAAT
>JAIELU010000054.1 GCA_019752775.1 Campylobacterales bacterium
ACTTTTTGTTCTAGGGTTAGATTTAACTGCTCAAGTTCTTTGTCTTTTAGTTCTAAATGTTTTTTTAATTCAACTTCCGCAGTTACATCATACCTTATTGCAATAAACTCTATAATATTGGATTTATCATCTAAAATTGGTGTGATTGTAGTATTTAAATATACAGTTTTTCCATCTTTTGTGAGATTTTTCACCGTTGATTTATATGGTTTTTTATTTAATATAGTTTTCCAAAGAGTTTCAAAATTTGAAGTAGGAACATCTGGATGTCTTACGATATTATGGTTTTGACCAACCAATTCATCATAAGAATATCCAGAAATTTTACAAAACTCATCATTTACAAAAGTTATAATTCCATTTATATCAGTTTTTGATACTATATTTGAATTTTCAATTGCTTCTTGATAAGTATTATTCATTTTTAGTTTTGTTTTCTTAAAATCTCACAAACTTCTTTTGCATGATAAGAGATAATAATATTTGCACCAGCTCTTTTAAAAGCAATCATTGTTTCCATCATAACTCTTTCATAATCAATCAATCCAGCAAGTCCAGCGTGTTTAAGCATTGCATATTCACCACTTACATTATAAACACACAATGGAAGATTTGAAGCATTTCTTATGTCTCTTACTATATCTAAAAATGCAAGGGCAGGTTTTACCATTAAAATATCTGCACCTTCTTTTTCATCTTCAAGTGATTCTTCAATAGCTTCTAGTCTATTTGCTGGATTCATTTGATAAGTTCTTCTATCTCCAAAAGATGGAGTAGATTCTGCAACATCTCTAAATGGTCCATAATATCCACTTGCAAATTTTGTTGAATATGCCATAATTGGCAGATTTCTAAATCCATTTTCATCTAAAGCATTTCTAAGCGTTGTAATAATTCCATCCATCATTCCAGAAGGTGCAATCATATCAGCACCTGCACGTGCATGAACTAATGCTTGTTGTGCTGAGATTTCTAATGTTTTATCATTATCAACACTTCCAGTTTTTGGATCTAAAATTCCACAATGCCCATGGTCTGTATATTCACAAAAACATAAATCAGTTACGATAAACATTTGAGGGAATTTCTCTTTAATTACTTTTATTGTTCGTGCAATTATGCTTTCATCACATAAACACTCACTTCCAACAGAATCTTTTACATCAGGAATTGCAAATAATATAATTGATTTTAAATTAATGCTTATTAAATATTCACACTCTTTTAATATTTCATCAATACTCATTTGATAAACACCTGGCATTGAAGAAACTTCTGTTTTTATACCTTTACCTTCTTTTACAAATAATGGATATATGAAATCGTCTGGTGTTAATGTAGTTTCTTGAACTAAATTTCTTAAAGTTTCATTTATTCTTAGTCTTCTAAATCGTTTAAACATTCTATTTACCTCTTTTGGTTATAATCCTTAGATTTTAACAGTTTAAGGTTTAAATACAAATGAATATAATTCAATCAAATATAGCAAACTTACCTACAAAATATGGAAAATTTAAAATAAAAGCTTACAAAGATGGAAATCAAGAACATTTAGCAATTATGAGTCAAGATTTTGAAACTCTTGATGCACCTTTCGTAAGAATACACTCAGAGTGCCTAACAGGCGACACACTTGGAAGTTTAAAGTGTGATTGTCAAAACCAATTAGATTTATCACTAAAGTTTATAGCACAGCAGGGTGGTTTAGTAATTTACCATAGACAAGAAGGTAGAAATATCGGTTTAGTAAATAAAGTAAATGCTTATGCACTTCAAGACCAAGGAAGAAATACAATTCAAGCTAACTTAGAATTAGGTTTTGGTGAAGATGATAGGGATTACTCAATAGTTGGACATATTTTTAATGATTTAGGAGTTAAGAAATTAAAGTTAATTACAAATAATCCTAAAAAAATACAATATGTTGAATCTTTAGGAATTGAAATAATAGAAAGAATTCCAGCAATTACAAAATCAAATAAATATAACGAAGCATATTTATCTACAAAAAAAGAAAAAATGGGACATATGCTTTAATGCTTTTAAAACAATTATTAGAAGAAAACAATCTTCATTTTGATGATAAATTTTATGAAGATTGTGAAATTTTCATAAAATTACTTCAACAATGGGGGAAAGTTCATAATCTTAGTGGAAGACTTTTACGAAGTGATATTGAAGAAAATATTTTAGATTCTATATTTCCTTTAAATTTTATAGATAAATATAATAGTTTTGCAGATATTGGGACAGGTGCTGGTTATCCAGGTCTTATTTTAGCAATGGCACAAAAAGATGTAAAATCTTACTTGATAGAGCCTCGAATCAAAAGGGTTTCATTTCTAAATTTTGTAAAAGCTAGTTTAAAATTAGAAAATTTAACAGTTATTTGTAGTAGAGTAGAAGAAGTTAAAGATTTACAAGTTGACTTAATAACTTCACGAGCAGTTACTAATACTTCTTTACTTTTAGATATTACAAAAAATATTAAAAAAGAAAATAGTTCATATCTGTTTTATAAAGGCTCTATGCTTGAATCTGAGATTGAAATAGCAAAAATAAATGATTATAAAATAGTAAATAGAAAAGATAGAAATTATCTTTATATAAAAGGTGAATAATGGTTTTAAAAATAATTGCAGTAGTAATTGTAGCTTTTTTAGCTTATATTGTTTTTTTTAAAAAAAATAGAGAAAAAGATATTATTACTAAAAAAAATGAGAAAATTGAAGATGAAATGGTTGAATGTCCCACTTGTAAAACTTATGTTTCTCAAAAAGAAGCGATTGTAAGTAATGGAAAATTTTATTGTTCAAAAGAATGTTTGTTAAATAAATAGGAATTAAAATGATAATTATTGGCGATAAACTTGTACCTTTTGAAGAATTGATATATATAAAAAATATTGAAAATATAAAAAATACTAAAGCAAATTCAACGATTATATTTCATTATGATGAAAAATCTTTAGAATATTCTTATAAAAATAATCTTTTATCAGCTGTTATTGTAAGCTCGATAAAAGAGGCAATTTATTGCAACAGTTTTAATGCTAAATATATAATCTCAGAAAAAAATCTAGCTTGTGAAATACAAAAAATAGCTGATAATTATATGTATGATTCAAAAAATCTTGTAATTATTGATTCAAATGAAGAGTTCGAACAAACAGCTATCGCTCAAATAGATGGTGTGATTTATAGAGAGTTGATAAATTAAAAATGAAAATAGTTTTCCTATTTATTTTTTTAACTCTTTATTCTTTTGCTTGTAGTGGTGATTGTATGGCTTGTCATCCAGTTCTTAAAGAGTCAATAAAGGAAAAACATCATCAAGTATTAACTAGTTGCATTGTATGTCATACTAAAACTCCCGCAACTATGACTGAGTGTGGTGGAGATTGTTTTGCTTGTCACTCTCAAAATAAATTAATTGAATCAAATAGAATAGAACATCAAAATCTTGCATCTTGTAAAGAGTGTCATATAAATAAAGAAGATTTGTTTAAAAACTCTTCAATAAACAATGGTTCAAGTTTGATGGATTTACTAAAAAATAAGTGATTGTTGGCTAGAATATTAGCCTTTTAATAGATAAAATTTAGGATAAATGTGAAAGATATATTAGACACAATAATACTTATTATGTTCGTTATTATGGTTGCAATGTTTATAATCAACTTTAATAGACAGCAGATAAAAAAACATACAGACAAAATTGAAGAAAATGAAAAAAAGAACTCTAACAAGGATAAAATAGATGAATAAACCATTATTAATTGAGATTGGTGTAGAAGAATTACCAGCGATTCCATTTTTAAATGAACTACCAAATATTGAAAAAAAATGGAGTGATATATTAGAAAAAAATAGATTACTTTGTGAATTTGATTTCTTTTATACACCAAGAAGATTAGTATTATGGCACAGAGAGTTTCAAGTAGCTCAAGAAGATTCAACTATTGAACAATATGGAGCACCAGTTAAAATAGCTTATAAAGATGGTGTTCCAACAGGTGCTGCTATTAGTTTTGCTACTAAATGTGGCGTTGATGTTTCAGAACTTGAAAAAATTGATTTAGGAAAAGGTGAAGTTCTTTACTTCAAACAAGAAGTGAAAGGAAGTCCTTCTAAAACCTTATTAAATGATATGATTAATGAGTTTGTTCATTCATTAAACTTTGGAAAATCAATGAGATGGGCAAGTAGAACAGATAGTTTTATTAGACCAATTAGAAGTTTATCTATTCTTTTAGGTGATGAAATAGTTGATGCAGAACTTTTTGGAGTTAAATCATCTAATTTTTCATTTGCTCATAGAATGGTTTCTTATGAACCATTTTCTTACTCTTTTGCAGGGGATTATTTCTGTAAACTTGATAAAAGTGGTGTAATTTTATATCCAGATGAAAGAAGACAAAGAATCCTTTCTCAAATGAAAGATATAGAACAAAGACACAATATTAAAATAGAGATTGATACTGAGCTTTTAGAAGAAGTTGTGGCTATCACAGAGTTTCCAACGGCTTTAATTGGTAAATTTGATGTTGAGTTTTTAGAGTTACCAGAAGAAGTAATTGTAACTTCAATGAAAGAGAATCAAAGATATTTTGCAGTTTATAAAGATGGAAAACTAACAAACAATTTCATTGTTGTTTCAAACTCTAAAACTGAAGATTTTGGTTATATAATTGCTGGAAATGAAAAAGTATTAAGACCAAGACTTGCAGATGCTATGTTCTTTTATAAAAATGACATCAAAAATGGTTTATCAAATGAAGGACTTAAAAAACTTGTTTTTGTTGAAGGTTTAGGTTCAATGTATGAAAAATGCGAAAGAGAAGCAAAAATAGCTTCTTATTTAGCAGATATTTTTGATGTAAAAGAGAAAGAACTTTTACAAAAAGCTGTAATGTTTTCAAAAGCAGATTTAATGTCAGAAATGGTTTATGAATTTACAGAACTTCAAGGGCTTATGGGATATTACTATGCAAAACTTGCAGGTGAAGATAAGTTAGTTTATACAGCATTAAAAGAACAATATTTACCAGATGGAGAAGACTCAGAACTTCCATCAAATGTATTCTCATCTATTGTAGCTTTATCAAATAAATTAGATAATTTAATGGGATTATTTAGTGTTGGTAAAATTCCAACAGGTTCAAAAGACCCATTTGCTCTAAGACGAGCAGCAGCTGGAATTGTTAAAATTGCAATGGAGCATAAGTTATCATTAGATTTATCTAAAATTATCGATGAATTATCTCATAATTATAAAAATTTAGACAAAAA
>JAIELU010000109.1 GCA_019752775.1 Campylobacterales bacterium
ATTTAAAATATCTTGATTTTTACTTATAGCATAAGCACTATTTAAACCAGCAATATTAAAAGTTTTTCCAGCACTATTTAAAGTAATAGTTTGATTTGCAATTTCTTTTGAAATGGAAGCCAGTGGAGTGAATTTTTTAAATGTAATATCAGAGTGAATTTCATCTGAAACTATTATAATATTGTATTTGATACAAATATTTGCAAGTTTTTCAAGTTCTTCTTTACTCCAAACTCGACCTACTGGATTGTGAGGTGAACAAAGAGCTAGAATTTTTGTTTTAGAAGTTATTTTAGACTCTAAATCCTCTAAATCCATAGTGTAATAACCGTTGTCATTTTTTAATTCATTTACAACAATTTTTCTATTATTAGAAGTTACACATTTAAAAAGTGGTGGATAAATTGGAGTTTGAACGATTACTTCATCATTTTCTTCACTAAAGGCTTCAATACAAGCACTATAAGCTGGAACTACCCCATTTATCATGTAAACATCTTCTTTATTTATTTGCCAAGAGTGTTGCGTGTTTTGCCAATTTATTATTGATTGATAAATTTCATCACTATCAATGCTATATCCATAAAGTGAATTTTTGGCTGCGTTTATTATGGCATCATTTATAAAACTTGGAGTTTTAAAATCCATGTCTGCAACCCAAAGTGGATTTAAGTCCTCATATCCAAAATATTTTTTTAAACCATCATATTTTGCGCAATTAGTATTTTTTCTATTTATTTCTTCATCAAAATTGTATTCAATATTATCAAGCATATTTAAAACCTCTATTATAAACTATTTTTTATTGATAAAATGATATAAGATTTATACTAATTACCTCATTAGAGGTATAATTTGAGGGAAAAATGAAAGAAGCGATTGAACTATTAAAAAAACATGATTTACTAAAAATTATTGATGATGAACTTGATATTTATTTAGAAATCCCACATATTGCCTATATTGAAGTTAAGACAGAAAATTCAAAGGCGATTTTATTTACAAATGTTGTTGATAGAAAAAATAATAAGAAATTTGATATACCTGTCTTAATGAATGTATTTTGTAATGAAAAAGCCGTAAAATTATTTATTGGTGATGGTGATATTATAGGAAAAGAAATTGAGTCTTTATTAAAAATGAAACCACCAAAAACTTTCAGTGAAAAACTTTCAACTTTTGGAAAACTATTTGCACTTAAAAATACAATTCCTAAAAAAAATAAAGGAAAAGGTGAGTGCCAACAAGTTATTAAATTAGGTGCTGATGCAAAACTTTCTGATTTACCAATACTTACAACTTGGGAACAAGATGGTGGTCCTTTTATAACTATGGGGCAAGTTTATACGACTAGCTTAAATGGAGAGTTAAAAAATCTTGGAATGTACAGACTTCAAGTTTATGAAGATAATACTCTAGGACTTCACTGGCAAATTCACAAAGACTCAAATCACTTTTTTCATGAGTATAAAAAAGCTGGTAAAAAAATGCCAGTAAGTATTGGAATTGGTGGAGATCCTATGTATATTTGGTGTGGACAAGCTCCACTTCCAATTGGTGTTTTTGAACTGATGCTTTATGGTTTTGTGAAAAATAAAAATGCACAACTTGTAAAATCTATCACAAATGATATTTATGTTCCAAAAGATAATGACTTTATTATTGAAGGTTTTGTTGACCCCTCAAAAATAAGAATAGAGGGACCTTTTGGAGACCATACAGGTTATTACACCCTTGAAGAAGAGTATCCCTTTATGGAAATTACTGCAATTACAAGTAAAACAAAACCCACATTTTTAGCAACAGTTGTTGGAAAACCACCTTTAGAAGATAAATATATGGGACATGCAACAGAGAGAATATTTTTACCACTTTTAAAAACAACAGCACCTGACTTAATTGATTATTATATGCCTGAAAATGGAGTTTTCCATAATCTAATAATGGCAAAAATTAAAACATTTTATCCAGGTCACGCAAGCCAAATGATGCACGCATTTTGGGGAGTAGGGCAAATGAGTTTTGTTAAACATGCTATTTTTGTAAATGACGATGCCCCTCTTCTGACAAATCATCAAGAAATAATAAAACACATCTTAAATAGAATAAATATTGATGATATGTTAATCTCAAAAGGTGTAATTGATGCACTTGATCACTCAAGTCCAAAATTTGCAGTTGGTGGAAAACTAGGACTTGATTGTACGGGTGATGAAATAGAAGAGTTAGGAATTACACTTTTAGATGATGAGGTTTTATTGTCTAAAATGCAAAATATTTCAAGTGAAATAAAAGCTTTAAAACAATATTTTCTGGATACAAAAAATCCAATCACAGTAATTAGTGTAGAAAAAACAAGAAATCAAAAATATCTATTTGAAGAGTTAAAACCACTTTTTGAACATATCAAAATCTTAATTATTGTAGATAGCGCTAAAAATGATGTAACTAATGAATATATGCTTGTTTGGAGAGTTTGTAATAATATTGATTCAAATAGAGATTTATTTATTGATGGACACACTATGTGTTTAGATGCAACTGATAAAAATGCTTATGATAATTTCAAACGAAGATGGCCTGATGATGTTGATTGTACAAAAGAGGTAATTGAGTCTTTAAGAGAGCGAAAAATTATTGATGTAAGTGATGAGTTTATAAAAAAATTCTATTTGTAAAAAAGAGGAGAATTCCTCTTCTTTTTTAAATAACAGGTCGATTTAATCTCATAAAATAGAGTGATGGTAAGGCAAGACCAAAACTAATAGCCCCCAAAATTGATACCGCTTTTAATCCATTTTCAATAAATATTTCTATTAATTCAGGTGTTACTCCATGGCTATTCATATCAACTAAAGAAATCATTGCAGAAAATGCAAAAGTTCCTGGAATCATAGGAATAATAGATGCAACTGTATAAACAGGTCTTGGAATTAAATATTTTCTTGACCAATATAAAGCAATAATTCCTATAAAAGTTGAAGCTATAAATGTAGAAATTTCAATACCAAGCCCTAAATGCAAAAAGATAGTTCTAGTTATATAAGTAATTGCTCCACCAAATGCACAATAAATTAAAGTATGTTTTGGAACATTAAAAACCATAGCAAAACCAACAGAAGCGATACTTGCAAAGATTGCTTCAAGAATCATTTTAATTATTAAATCAGTCATTTACCAACCTTTTATATTTAAAATAGCCATTGCTACGATAATTCCAATTGATGTGGCAATTGTGAGTAAAATTCCCTCCATCCAACGACCCCAACCCATCATCAAATAGCCTTTTAATGCATCTAAAAAGGAGTTTATAAATGAAAATCCTGGAGCAAGTAATAAAACACTTGAGGCTAGTGCAATATTTGGAGTGGAACTTAAACCATTTATTTGAGAAGTACTTGCGATTAATGTTGCTACAAAGGCTGTGATTCCAAAGGTTATGATTAAAACAAATCTTTTTTTCGATAACTCTTGTCTAACAAACATAGCTGTTGATGATGCAATTAAGGTTATAAAAAATGCACTCCAGTCACCACCTTGTAAATATGAAAAAGAAGCACAAGCAAGTCCTACCATAAAAATAACAAGCCACCTATTATAATAGTTCGGCTCAATATCTTTTAGTGCTTTTACTAAATAGTTTACATCATATCTTTGTTTTTCTATATTTATTACTATTTTTTGTATTTCACATACAATTGACATATTTATGGGTTTATGATGAACTCTTCTGGTTGTCGTTACACATTGACTATCATGAAGAGTTGTTAAAACTATTGCTGATGGAATCAAAGATATTTCAACAGAATCAATTCCTAATGCATGACCAAGTCTTTGAGCTGTTTGTTCTATTAAAATACTTTCTGCTCCAAATTCTGACATTAAAACAGTAGATTTGATAATAGTTCTTGTGATTAGTGATTGTTTTTGATAATTTAAGTCTTTCATCTTTTCTTTTTTCTTATAAATTTGTTGTCATTATATCAGATTGGTGTGTAAAATTTGTGATAATTTAAAAGAGTTTATTGGATATAATCAATACTTTAAAGGGATTAATTGAAAAAACTAACAACATATTACACAAATAAAAATATACTTTTTAAAGAGATAAAACAAATAAGTCCAAAAGAGTTAGATTCAAGAAGAAAAATAGATATTTATGCAGGAACAACAGTTGATTCCAACTTTTATGCAATATTTATAGTTGATTCTAAAAGTAGATTTATAAGAAAAAATGCAAATGATTTAATGGAGCTTTGTGAAAGATTAGCAAGTTATTTAGACCATAATTTTAAGAAAAAAGAGTTATTAATAAGTAGTCCACTTTGTTCAAAAGCAAAAGAGTATTTAAAACAAAATAATTGGAGTGTTAGAGTTGATTTTATGTGATATTGGAAATACAACTTATCATTTTTTGATAAATGGTAAACATAAAAAATATTTTTTAGATGAGAAAGTTCCTACTTTTGATGAAGATATTTATTTTGTTTCAGTGAATGAAAAAGCTAGTAAAAAATTAATCAAAAAAAATCCCCACGCAAAAAATATAAACAAACTAATAAATTTTCAAACTTCATACCAAGGTTTGGGAATTGACAGAGCAATTGCTTGCTCTTTTCAAGATAATTGTGTGATAGTTGATGCTGGAAGTGCAATTACTGTTGATATTATGGAAAATGGTAATCATGAGGGTGGATTTATATTATTGGGTTTGAGAAGATTTATGAAAAGTTACCCAAAAATATCAAAAAAACTAAAGTTTGAGTTTGAAAAAAATATAAATTTAGATAAAATACCGCTTCGCACGAAAGATGCTATACAATATGCTATGTTAAAATCTATCATTTTACCAATCAAAGAAGTAAGTTTAAATAAGAATATTATATTCACTGGTGGTGATGGAGAGCTGTTGAGTAAATATTTTGAAAATAGCGTATATAAAAAAGATTTAATATTTGAGAACATGAAAAGGATTATTGATGCTGACAATTGCATTGCCTAAGGGAAGAATTGCTGAGGAAACTCTTGATAAATTTGAAAAAGCTTTTGGTGAAAAGTTTATTTTTGAAGATAGAAAATTAATACTTGAAAAAGCTGGATTTAGATTTTTAAATGTTAGAAATCAAGATGTACCAACTTATGTAATGCATGGCGCTGCTGATTTAGGTGTTGTTGGACTTGATGTTCTTGAAGAAAAAGAGTACGACTTAATCAAGCTTTTGGATTTACAACTTGGAAAGTGTAAAGTTGCTTTTGGATTAAGAGCTGGTGAAAAACTAAATT
>JAIELU010000262.1 GCA_019752775.1 Campylobacterales bacterium
TCCTAAGTTTTACCATGTTCCAATGATAAATAATCCTTCAGGAAAAAAACTATCTAAAAGAGATGGTGCAATGGATGTTATGGATTATAAAAATCTAGGATATTTACCAGAAGCATTATTGAACTTTTTAGTAAGACTGGGTTGGTCAAATGGTGACCAAGAAATTTTCTCAATGGAGGAGATGCTAGAACTATTTGACCCATCAAATATCAATAAATCATCATCTTCATATAATGGTGAAAAACTGTTGTGGCTAAATAGTGAATATATAAAAGCAGTTTCAAATGATAGATTAATTGAAGAATTAAAGTTTTTTGATTTAGATTTATCTCATCATGCTAAAAAAACAGAACTTTTAGATTTATCAAAACAAAGAGCTCAAACTATTGTTGAATTAAAAAAATCTATTACTGATATTTTGGATATTCCAACTTCTTATGAAGAAAGTGGAGTTAAGAAGTTTGTAAAAGAAGATACAAAAGATTTCTTAGAAAAATATCTTGAATTGTTAGAAAAAAATAAGGAAGACTTATACAATGTTGAAAATGTAGAAGCGATTACAAAACCATTTATTCATGATTTTGGCTTAAAATTTCCACAACTATTTCAACCAATAAGAATAGCCTTAACAGGTGGAACGCAAGCACCCTCTGTTTATGATATTATCGCAATATTAGGTTTCAATGAGGTTTCTATTAGGCTAAAAGAAGCCTTAAAAAGAAATTTCCAAAATACTTGATTATTTAATAATAATCTGGCATAATAACTACACATTTACAAAGGACAAAATAGATGAATATTTACGTAGGTAATTTATCATATAGAATGAATGATAAAGAGTTAGAAGAAGTTTTCTCAAAATTTGGTGCAGTAAAAAGTGCAAAAGTTATCATGGATAGAGAAACAGGAAAATCTAAAGGATTTGGTTTTATTGAAATGGAAGACTCAGCAGCTGGAGCTAAAGCAATTGAAGCTTTAAATGGTAATGAGAATGAAGGTAGAACTTTAAGAGTTAATGAAGCACAACCTAGAGCTGAAAAACCTAGAAGACAATTCTAATCTAAAAAAGTAGTGTTTTTTTAAATCACTACTTCCTTTTTATACAAAAAATAATCAAAAACAATTTCTTTTTTTATGTTATAATTTTTCAAGGATTATTATGAAAATATTATTATTAGAAGATGATTTAATACTTAATGAAATTATAGAAGAACATCTACTTTCACAAAATTATGAAGTTAGTGCAGTTTATACTGGTTTAGAAGCACAAGATTTACTATACAGCCAGAAATTTGATTTATTACTTTTAGATGTAAATGTTCCAATTCTTAATGGTTTTGAACTATTAAA
The DNA here is from genome assembly GCA_019752775.1 of Campylobacterales bacterium. Classification (GTDB taxonomy): domain Bacteria; phylum Campylobacterota; class Campylobacteria; order Campylobacterales; family Arcobacteraceae; genus Aliarcobacter. The sequence goes on from JAIELU010000262.1 coordinate 1,351, forward strand.
AGAGTTGAGACAAAAAGAGATTTATACACCAGCCATATTTTTAACTTCTTTAAATCAAATAAGTGATATTGAAAAAGGATTTAAATCTGGTTGTGATGACTATATTAAAAAACCCTTTGAACTAAAAGAGTTAGATATTAGAATAAATAATATCAAACGACTCTTTCAGATAAATCCAAATAACTTAATTGAAATATCGAAAGATATATTTTTAGATAAAAAAAATCTTATGATTGAAAAAGAACAAAATCATATACACATAACCAAAAAAGAGTGTGAAGTTTTAGAATATTTAATTAATAATAACACTAAAGTAGTAAGTATTAATGAACTTAGTTTAAATGTTTGGGCTTATGAAGAAACACCTATTTCATCAACAATTAGAACATATATTAAGAATCTTCGGAAGATATTAGGAGATGAATATATAATAAATTTAAGAGGAGTTGGTTATCGATTTAACAAGCAGTGAAAAAAGCACATATTATAGATTTTTATTATTGTATCTAGGTTCTTCTTTTATCTTAATGGCATTTATTGCAATTCTTTATTATCAGAATGAAAAAATTCTTTATTACGATTTAACTAAATCAAATATGCAAAATGAAGTCTCAAAAATCTCATCTCAAATTATACTTTCTCACATGAAAGGGAATACGTTTAATAAAGATGAATTACTCGAAAAAAAAGATTATAAAATCTCATTTTATGATAAAAATGAAAATAAAATATTTGGAAATCTTGATGAAAATATTGATTTCTCAAAAAAGATTATTGATACAAAAAATAGTTTTATTTTAGTTGATGATTCTGTTTTAGGGCATTTAGATATATATCATATTGCTTTAAAAGAGAATATGTATTTTAAAAAAATTGAAGAATTAAAACTAAATATTATAGGTTTATTTTTTGTTATTTATTTAATTATTGCAATTATTGGATTCTATTTAGCGAAGTTATTTTTAAAACCAATAAAAGATGAAAGATTAAAACTTAACAACTTTATAAAAGATACAACTCACGAATTAAACACGCCCATAAGTGCTATTCTAATGTCAACTGAAAATGAAAATTTAAGTGAAAAACAAATAGAAAGAGTAAAAATAAGTGCAAGAAGAATTTCTGAAATTTATAATGATTTAACATATTTATTTTTAGAAAATAAAGAGCCAATTAAAAATATTCAAGAGTTTAATTTGAAAGATTTGATAAATGAACAAATGCAATATTTAGAACTTATTTCATCAAAAAAGAAAATTATTATAAGTAAAAAAATAGAAGATTTTGATTATAAAATTAATAAAGATGATTTTATTAGAATCTTTAATAATCTAGTTTCAAATGCAATAAAATACAATAAAATATCTGGAACAATAGATATTTCACTTAAAAATAATATATTAAAAATATCGGATTCTGGAATAGGAATAGAAAAAGACAAAATAAATGATATTTATAAACGATATTTTAGAGCCACAAATGAACAAGGTGGTTTTGGAATAGGTTTAAATATAGTAAGTCATATTTGTAGTTTTTACAAAATAAAAATTACGGTTGATTCAAAGATAAATCAAGGAACAACTTTTACTTTAATTTTTTAGTTTCTACACATAAACTCCTCATAAAAGAAATAAAATACTCTTAATTTAATATCTTAGGAGTATATCAATGCAAAATATAATCAAAATAATTTTAGGGTTTTTTCTTACATTTACCTTTTTAAATGCTCAAGTTTTAGAGCAAAATGGTGAAAAGGATGGATACGAAGTAACATTAAAATCATCAAAAGCTTTAGTTGTTGGAAGTAATGAACTACTGATTACATTATCAAAAGATTCAAAAATTGTAGAATCTGTAAAAGTAAAAGCAAAATTTTTTATGCCTGAAATGCCAGGAATGCCTTATATGGAATCAGAAGATAATGCTACTTTAGTTAATGGAGTTTATAAAATGAATATAAATCTTCCAATGAGTGGAACTTGGCAATATCAACTAAAATTTAAAACAGATGACGGAGTTGTTCATACTATTAAAGGTAGCGTGAATTTATAATGTTAAGAATATTACTAAGCTCATTTCTTGCTAGTTCACTATTGAGTGCTGTAACAATAGATGAGCTAGTAAAAAATAGTTTTGAAAAAAACTATGATTTAAAAAGTTTAAATAAATCAATAAAAGTAGCAGATGAACAAATAAAAGTCTCTAAGAATTGGGAAAATCCAATGCTTGCTTTTAAGGTAAATAACATTGGATTAAATAAACCATTATCAAATCAAAAAGAGTATGGTGTTGAACTTTCACAAGTTATTCCTATTGGAAGAACTCTTGATATTGAAGAAAATATTGCTAGAAAAGATAGAAATATAAAACAGTTTGATTTAGAAGATAAAAAACTTGAACTTGAATCAAAAATCTATGAGTACTCATATAATATTTTGATTTTAGAAAAACGATATAAACTAATAGAAAACTATTTAAAAAATATAGAAAAACTTGAAGAGTTATATAGTTCTTTATATAAATATCAAAAAGCCTCTTTAAATGAAGTTTTAAATACAAAAGTATCATATTTAGATTTGAAACTTGAACTTGATAATTTAAAAACTATGATAGATAATTTATATCTAAATTTAGAACTAATAAGTTATGAAAAAGTTGAAAGCATAGATGAAAATGTTGAGATAAAAGAGATAAATAAAGCTTTTATAAATCAAGAACTTATTATCACTCATCCAAAAATAAAAACCTTAGAAGAAGATAGCTCAAAATACAAAGAAATGGCAAGTTTAGAAGAAGCAAAGAAATATTCAAATGTAACTTTGAGTGTTGAATATATGCAAAATGATGAACAAGATTATGGAAATGTAACAGTAGGAATTCCACTTCCACTTTATAAAACTGAAAATATAAATGCTTTAAAAGCTAAACTAAACTCAAATGAGACAAATGATAAATTGGATAGTTTTATTCATAATTTATCTTTGCAAATAAATATTTATTTAAACAACCTAAATCAAAGTGCTAGAAATTATAAACTTATCCAAAAAGAGATAATTCCACTAAAACAAAAAATCCAAACAAATATAGAAAATTACAACAGCTTCGATATGGTAAAGCCAGAAGAAAGTATAAAAAATTTAAATGAGTTAATTACATATGAAACAAAAGCTTTAGATGAAGCATTAAAATATTATGAGAGTTATTCACAACTTATCTACTTTACAAATAAAGGTTTAAAATGATTAAAATATTGATATTAAGTACCCTGCTTTTTAGTGGGTTTTTGCAAGCACAGATTTTAGATGCAAAACAGTTATTTAATAAAAAAATTACGAAAGTAGTAAAAGAAGAAGTATCTATAAACAAAAATTTTTATGGAATAACAAAAATAGATGAATCATCTTTGGTTGATATTACAAGTAGATTTGATGGTTATATTACAAAACTAAATGCAAATAAAAAATATATGACCATAAAAAAAGGTGAACCTTTATATTCTGTATATTCACAAGAACTTTTAAGTATTCAAAATGAACTACAAGTAGCTAAGAATTTTAATCAAAATATTTACCAAAGTACTTTTTCAAGACTTGATAATTTAGATATTTCAAAAAATGAACAACAAAAAATAAAAGATGGAAAAATGAATTCAACAGGGTTAATTGTACCTTCTCCTATAAATGGTTTAATAATGGAAAAAAATGTAAACCAATCAAGTGCAATAACTAAAGGAAATATGCTTTTACAAATGGCTAGTTTAGATAAAATCTGGTTTATAGCTTCTGTTTATCAAAGTGATTTAGAGTACATAAAAAAAGATAAAGATGCAGTTATAAATATAGATGGAGTAAATCAAAAGTTAAATTCAAAGGTTGATTTTATCTACCCTATTTTTGATGAAAAAACTAAAACAGTTGATG
>JAIELU010000170.1 GCA_019752775.1 Campylobacterales bacterium
GGTGTTATATCACTAAAATCAGCTTTAGATTGTTTTGCTCTTTGTGATTGTTGTAAGATTTTATTTGAATACTCTTTATATCCACCATTTCTCCAATCTTTTGGAGTCATTTCAAATCTTTCTTTAAATGTTTTGATAAACGAAGATTGAGAAGAATATCCACACAAATTTACTATATTTGATATGGTTGAATATTTATTTGTTAAAAGTAAATTTGATGCTTTTTGAAGTCTTATTGATTTAATACTTTCATAAATATTTTTTCCAAAAGCCTCTTTAAAAATCCTATGCATATGGAACTTACTAACTCCTAAATCAATGCTAATTTCTTCAATATCAATATTCGTTTCTATATGAGTATAAATATAATACATAATATCATTTGCTATTTTTGTTCGTTTTTGTAAGGTTTCTTTTTTCATGGTTTATTATAGCATTTTTAAACTATAAAATAAGCACTTATAAACAATTTTTAAAGCACTTAAAAAGAAGAAGAATTTACTTAATTTCCCTAAAATTGCACCGTTAAATAAACAAAAAGGTTTAGTTATGGAAATAAACTTAGTAATAGAAGTAATAGAATTGCTATTAGTAGGAATGGGAATAGTCTTTACATTCTTGATAATTGCAGTATTTATGACTCAAGGGAAAATATTAAGAAAAATTTTTCCACAAGAAGAACTAACTCAAACTATTAATGTAGTATTAGAAGCAAATGCAAATAATACAGACGCTGCAAAAATAGCTGCAGTAATAGCAGCCGTACAACATCATAAAAATCTAAAGGGTTAAATTATATGTCTAAAAAATATATAGATATTATGGATACAACTTTTAGAGATGGATTTCAATCTGTCTTTGGAGGAAGAATCCTAATGAATGATTTCTTTCCAGCTGTACATGCTGCGAAAGAAGCTGGAATAACTCACTTTGAGTTTGGTGGAGGAGCTAGATTCCAATCTTTATTCTTCTATCTTCAAGAAAACGCATTTGAAATGATGGACAAATTCAGAGAAATCACAGGTCCTGATGCAAACTTACAAACTTTAGCTCGTGGTATAAATACAGTTATGCTAGATACGGGTTCTAGAGAACTAATCGACTTACATGCTAAAATGTTCGCTAAACATGGAACAACAACAATCAGAAACTTTGATGCTTTAAATGATGTTCAAAATCTTGAATATAGTGCTGAATGTATTAAGAAATATGGATTAAAACATGAAGTTGTTGTAACACTTATGGATTTACCACCGGATTGTTTTGGTGCTCATGATGTACCTTTTTATGAGAGAACTCTAAGACAAATTCTTAATAGTGGATTACCTTATGATTCAATCTGTTTTAAAGATGCTTCTGGAACTTCATCTCCTCAAAAAGTATATGAAACAATTCAAATGGCAAGAAGACTGGTTGGTAATGATACACATATCAGACTTCATACCCATGAAACAGCTGGTGTTTCAGTTGCATGTTATTTAGCAGCTTTAGATGCAGGTGCTGATGGTATTGATTTAGCAGCTTCGCCTGTTAGTGGTGGAACAAGCCAACCTGATATTCTAACTATGTTACATGCTGTTAAAGGCAAGAATTATGATTTAGGTGGATTAGAAATAAATAAAATTCTAAAATACCAAGAAACATTAAATCACTGTTTAAAAGACTACTTTATTCCACCTGAAGCTACTCAAGTTTCTCCATTAATTCCTTTTTCTCCAATGCCAGGTGGTGCATTAACTGCTAATACTCAAATGATGAGAGATAATGGAACTTTAGATAAATTTCCTGAAGTTATAAAAGCTATGAGAGAAGTTGTTGAAAAAGGTGGATATGGAACATCTGTAACTCCTGTTTCTCAGTTTTATTGGCAACAAGCTTACGCAAATGTAATGTTTGGACCATGGAAACAAATAGCTCCTGGTTATGGAAAAATGGTTTTAGGATACTTTGGTAAAACTCCTGTTGCCCCAGATGCTGAAGTTGTAAGATTTGCTAGTGAAAAATTAAAACTTGAACCAACAAGTGAAAATCCTTTAGATATTGCAGATAGAGATGAAAAGAAAAAAATCTCTGTTTGGAAACAAAGATTAGAAATTGAAGGTATTGAAACAAGTGATGAGAATATTTTTATAGCAGCTGCCTGTGATGAAAAAGGAATAGCATTTTTAAAAGGTGAATCACCATTAAATGTTAGAAAGAATAATGATAAGAATTGTAATTTAGGAGAAAATAAAATGGCTAATGCAAATGGAAATTATACGGTAATAGTAGATGGACAAAAATTTAATGTAACAGTAGCAGAAGGAAATGCAAATATCCAAGTAACACCTGTTGCTAATACTAATGTAGTAAATAATGTTGTAGCAACTCCAGCACCTGTTGCACAAACTTCTGTTACTTCTGTTTCAGGAACAGCTATACCAGCTGCTGTAAATGGAGCTGTTTGGAAGATTCTTGTAAAAGAAGGTGATAGAGTAGAAAAAGATCAACAAATAATGATATTAGAAGCTATGAAAATGGAAATAGATATAACATCTCCAGTTTCAGGAGTTGTATCTAAAATCTTAGTTAATACTACTGATTCTGTTGAAGAAGGAGAAACACTAGCTATTATTGGTTAGTGTTAAGAAAGGTATTAATGAAAAAAAATATATTAGTAACCATTTTTCTTTTGTGTGCACTTTTTACATCAAATATTCTGGCAAGTGATGTTTTTGTAGAACAAACAGAAAAGAAACCTTACCATTCAAAAACTATGGGTGAATTAGTAGAATCTTTTTATGCGACAATGGGTATTAAAGCATTATTTCAACCTAAAGAAGGAATGAAAGATTCTCATGGTAAAGATATGACTCTTTTTGCTCAAGGAGCTGGAAGAATCATTATGATTTTAATCTGTTTTTTATTGTTTTATTTAGCAATAAAAAAAGGATTTGAGCCATTATTATTAATTCCAATAGGATTTGGTGGTTTATTAGCAAATATTCCAATTGCAAATATGGCAGGACCTGATGGAATGTTGGGGATTATTTATAGTATGGGAATTACTAATCAGTTTTTTCCACTATTAATATTTATGGGGGTTGGAGCAATGACAGACTTTGGTCCGTTATTAGCTAATCCAAAAACTGCGTTACTTGGTGGTGCAGCTCAATTTGCAATATTTGGTTCACTTGTGGGTGCTGTATTATTATCTACATATGTACCAGGAATTAATTTTACTCTAGAACAATCAGCAGCTATTTCTATCATTGGAGGAGCGGATGGACCAACTTCTATTTTTGTTGCTTCAAAATTAGCCCCTGAATTACTAGGAGCTATTGCTGTTGCTGCATATTCTTATATGGCATTAGTACCATTAATTCAACCACCAATTATGAGAGCATTAACTAGCGATTCTGAAAGAAGAATTAAAATGCCAGTAAGTAGAAAAGTATCTAAGTTAGAAAAAATTGTATTCCCATTGGTTGTTTTAACATTAACAATTTTAATATTACCAGATGCTGCACCACTTATTGGAGCTTTATGTTTTGGGAATTTTGCAAGAGAATCAGGAGTTGTTGATAGACTTTCGGATACAATGCAAAATTCATTAATTAATATTGTAACAATATTTTTAGGATTAGGTGTAGGTTCAAAATTAGCATCTGAACAATTTTTAGTTACAGAAACATTAGGGATAATGGTAATTGGTTTATTAGCATTTTCAGCAGGGACTGCTGGAGGAGTTATAATGGCAAAAATCATGAATTTAGTTAGTTCAAAAGATAATCAGATTAATCCATTAATTGGAGCAGCTGGAGTATCAGCGGTACCAATGGCAGCAAGGGTTGTAAGTAAAGAAGGTCAGTTATATGACAAATCGAACATTTTATTAATGCATGCGATGGGTCCTAATGTAGCTGGTGTTATTGGTTCAGCAGTTGCGGCTGGTGTTCTTTTATCAATATTTAAATAAAAATTAACAAGTAGGAAAGTTAAATTATGTCTGAAATTAAAGACTCATTAGGTTTAGAAAATGTTGGAATTATTAAAAGAAATGTGGATGTTGATACATTAATAAATGATGCAGTAGAAAAAGAAGGTGCAAAAGTATCTTCTACTGGTGCTTTGATGATTGATACTGGTATTTTCACAGGAAGAAGTCCTAAAGATAAGTTTTTTGTAAATCAAGATCCATCTAATAAATATATAGCTTGGGGAGATATAAATCATAAAGTTTCAAAAGAAGTTTATGAAGATTTATTGAAAAATTCTAAAAAACAATTAAGTAACAAAGATATTTATGTAACAGATGTATACTGCGGTGCATCGTTAGATTCAAGAAAATCTGTTAGATTTATTACAGAAGTTGCTTGGCAAGCACATTTTATTCAAAATATGTTCATTCTTCCAAAAACTCAAGAAGAACTAGACAACTTTAAACCTGATTTTACTATTTATAATTCTTGTAAAACTGTTGATATGGCATATGCGAGTCATGGTCTGCACTCAGAAGTTTATGTTATTTTTAATATAGAAGATAATGTAGCTATAATTGGTGGAACTTGGTATGCAGGAGAAATGAAAAAAGGTGTATTCTCTATGATGAATTACTGGCTTCCATTAGAAGGAAAACTTTCTATGCATTGTTCTGCGAATATTGGAAAAGATGGTGACACTGCTCTATTTTTTGGTCTTTCAGGAACAGGAAAAACTACACTTTCAACAGATCCTAAAAGAGCTTTAATTGGTGATGATGAACATGGTTGGGATGATAAAGGTATTTTTAATTTTGAAGGTGGTTGTTACGCTAAAGTTATAAATTTAGATAAAAATAGTGAACCTGAAATTTTTGATGCTATTAAAAAAGGTGCTATTTTAGAAAATGTTGTTGCTGATGCTAATGGTGTTGTTGATTATACTGATGGTTCAAAAACTGAAAATACAAGAGTTTCTTATCCTTTAGAACATATTCCTAATCATACACCTGATATGAGAGGAAATCATCCAACTAATATAATTTTCTTATGTGCAGATGCATTTGGAGTATTACCTCCTGTTGCAAAACTAGATAAACAACAAGCTATGTATTACTTCTTAAGTGGTTATACAGCTAAAGTTGCAGGAACTGAAAGAGGAATAACTGAACCTGTTGCTACATTCTCTTCTTGTTTTGGAGAAGCTTTTTTACCTTTAAATCCTACTGTTTATGCTGAATTATTAGGTAGAAAAATCGACCAACATAAAGTAAATGTTTATTTAGT
>JAIELU010000207.1 GCA_019752775.1 Campylobacterales bacterium
AACTTTATTTGTTGCAGCATGATTTGAAAATTTAATCTCTTCATTTGATGGGATATTTGATTCCACAAATCGGAAAATTTAACGTCTCCTATAAATTTTCCAATATAAAACTTCTTTTATATAATCATTATTTGCAACAATATTTCCAAGACTAATAATCGAAGCAACTAAAAGTAAAGAAGCAAAATTTATGCTATTTAAATCTTTGTTTTTTATGATATTTATCGCTGGATTTGCTAAAAATAAAACACCAACAATAGCTATAACACTTGAAGAAATACCATGTATAAAATCAGTAGTCCAAAAAAGTAGCATCATAAGTGTTGTACCAATAACTATTTTTTCATCTTTTGATAAAAGATTTTTTTCACTTTTTAAAATAGAAGGTTTTACAGTATCGTGGTACATAAAATAAATCATCGCAACAATAATTATATTTTTTATAAAACCTAAAACAAAAAAGTTTGCAACTAAATAGTGTGAATATAAAAGCTCAAAACCATAGATTTCATGGGTTAATCCACTTAATATCATATTTGGTACATTTGCAGGTAAAATTGCAAAAGCAGGAATTACTGTTGAAAAAATAAAAGCTAACATGATTCCAACATAACCATTATCATGTTCTTTAAATCCAAAGTTTTTGGCAATAATAGCTGCAATTGGAAGTAAAAGTACAATTCTTCCTAAGCTTGAAGGCATAATAAAACTAAATAATAAAGAAAAAATATTTATATAAATCAAAATACTTAAATAACTTGGATTTTTTATATTGGTAAAAAAAGTCGAAAATCTTTCACTTAATTTTACATTTTTTATAGCACTTGCTATTAACATTCCAGCAAATACAAGCCAAAATGCAGAAGATGAAAATCCTGAAAAAATAATATCTTTACTACTTAAAGAAAATATCAAACTCGTAAATAAAAAAATAAGTGAGGTTTGGTAATCAGGTATTATTGAAGTTGCCCAAAAAATAATAACTGTTATAAGTAAAGTTACTAAAATCACATTTTTTTCATCTACAATGAAGTTTGATAAACTAATATAAATAACTAAAGGAATAAGAAAAAATAGAATATTTTTAATCAAAAAAAGCCTTTTTATTTTAAGAAGTAGTGATTTTTAATCCAATAATACCAAGAATAATAAAAAGAATACTTATAATTCTAAGTAAATTAACAGAATCATTAAAAAGAATTATACCAGCTATTACAGTACCAACTGTTCCAATTCCAACCCAAACAGCGTAAGCAGTTCCAAGAGGAAGAGTTTTTAGTGAAATACTTAGTAACCAAACACTTATAAGCATTGAAAGTATAGTTAAAACGCTAGGTATTAGTTTGCTAAAACCATCCGTATATTTAAGACCTATTGCCCAGAATATTTCAAATAATCCAGCAATTATAAGAATAACCCAATTTGTACTCATACATTTTCCTTTAAAAATGAGGTCGTCCTCTAAATTAAATGTAGAGGTAAGGTCGTCCTTACTTACTTGTATAAATTTTATACAAAATTTCTTAAGAAAATGATAAATTATAGTTTAATCAACATATGTAAATGAAATTATAATGTTATTTCACTAAGATTACATCTATTATTTATCAAAGGATTTTTTTGACTCAAACACTTAAAGCTCATTTTTTAGTACTTTTTGCTACTTTTTTAGTAGCTGGTTCTTTTATTGCTTCTTCTAAACTTTCAGGAGTGATTGATTCTATTTCACTTACTTTGTTTAGATTTTTTTTAGCTTCTTTGTTTTTAGCACCAGTGGTTCTTTTAAACAAAAAACTTAGAGAAAAAATTATTTCTACAATGCCTCGTGCCATGATTATTAGTCTATTTTTCTCTTTATATTTTATCTCATTTTTCAAAGCTTTAGAGACAACAACTGCTTTAAATGCTGGAACTTTATATACTTTAGTTCCTTTAATAACTGCAGTTTTTTGTGTTTTTATATTTAAAGATAAAATTAGTTTTTATCAGATGATTTTATATTTTATTGGAATAATTGGTACTTGTATTGTTGTTTTTAAAGGAAATTTAGAATTATTCTTGATTTTTTCTTTGAATTATGGAGATTTCATTTTCTTGTTTGCAACGGTTTTTATGGCTTTGTATTCTATTTCATTAAAATTTCTTCATAAAAAAGATGATGAACTTTTTGTATTAGTTTTTACAACTTTACTTGGTGGTTGTATTTGGATGTTTTTAGCTTTACAGATTTTTAATATACCTTTAGAGTGGGAAAAGATAGAAGGAGATTTGATTTTTTATATGGCTTATTTAGTAATTGGGGCGACTTTAACAACTGTGTATTTATATCAAAAATCTTCAATTATATTAGGTCCTAAAAAACTTATGGCATATATATATTTAAATCCAGCAGCGGTTGCTGTATTGATGTATATATTTGAGGGAAAACTTATAACATCTTGGATTTTTGTAGGAATTTTAATATCCACATTTGCTACAATAGTTTTATTAAAACAAAAATAAGAGAATAATATGAAAATACCAAATATGATTTATGGAACGGCGTGGAAAAAAGAAAATACAACAGATTTAGTTTTCGAAGCTTTAAAACAAGGTTTTAAAGGTATTGATACAGCGTGTCAACCAAAACATTATAGAGAAGATTTAGTTGGACTGGGACTTCTTAAAGCTTATGAAATTGGAATAAAAAGAGAAGATATTTTTCTTCAAACAAAATTTACTCCAATAGATGGACAAGACCAATCTAATATGCCTTATTTACAAAGTGATGAAATAGAAGTTCAAGTTGAAAAATCTTTTGAAACTTCTAAAAAAAATCTTAAAACAAATTTTATTGATGCTTACATTTTACATTCACCAGTTTTTCCTGGGAGTAAACTTCAAAAAATTTGGCAAAAAATGGAAGAGTTTTATGACAAAAAAGAAGTAAGGGCTTTGGGAATTAGCAACTGCTATGATTTGGATACTTTAAAATTTTTATATGAAAATGCAAAAATAAAACCAAGTATAATACAAAATAGATTTTATGCACAATCAGGATATGACAAAGAAGTAAGAGTTTTTTGTAAACAAAACAACATTACTTATGAGAGTTTTTGGTCATTAAGTGCAAACCCAGATATTTTAATAAGTGAAGTTTTGCAAAATCTAATAAATAAATATCAAAGAAGTGCAGCTGAAATTTTTTATAGATTTCTAAATCATATAGAAATAGTGCCATTAAATGGAACTACTTCTAAAAAACATATGATGGAAGATTTGAAAATAGGCGAGTTTGAGCTTTTAGATAGAGAAATTGAAGAGATTACTAAATTATTGCATTAGGAAAATTTGATATGAAAGTTATTTTACCCAATTTTTTAGAAGAAAATTATAGATTAAATAAATTAGGAAATTTATCAATATGTCAATATATTCAATATGAAGAACAATATAAAAATGAAGTTTTTATCTCTACAAATATTTTAATTTTTGTAATAAAAGGCTCTAAAATACTGCATTTTAAAGATGAAAAAATAATTGCCAATTCAAAAGATATCCTTTTTCTAAAAAGTGGAAATTATATAATGAGTGAAATGGTGGATGATTATTATGAAGCAATTTTATTTATGTATGATGACACAATTCTTTTGGATTTTATAAAAAAATACAATTTGCATTTTGATGGAAAAAAATTACTTGAGAGTAATGTTTGTAAAATCAAAAAAACATTACTCTTTGAAACTCTTCAATCTTCAATTTTGTCTTATCTAAAAAATACTACTTTTAATCAAGAATCTATAATAAAATTAAAATTAGAAGAAGCCTTTTTGAATATATTGGAATCTACTTCAAAAGAGAGTTTTGAAGCCTTTTTATCTTCTGTTCTTTTGAATAATTTTTTTAAAACAAAGATAGAAAAAGAGTTTGATATTGATAAAAACATCTTACTTTTTGCAAAGGAGTTTAATATTACTGATTTGGCTTTTCGAAATAAATTTAAAGAGACTTTTGGAACAACTCCTAAAAAATGGCAAAATAGAAAAAAACTTGAGAAAGCAAAATTATTGCTTGAAACTACAGACTATAATGTTACTCAAGTATGTCAACAAAGTGGATTTGATAATATTTCTTGGTTTATTCAAGCTTTTAAAAAAGAGTATAAAATTACTCCAAAGCAAATAAAAAACAACAAAAATTGATTTTTTTCCAATAGAATAAAAAATTTATTTTGCATATAATATTTTAAAATCATAGGAGAGAAAGAATGAAAAAAATAGTTTTATCAATATTATTTAGTGCAAGTGTGATTTTTGCACAAAATTTTACATTAAGTAGTGCAGAGTTACAAGGACAATTAACTTCAAAGCAAGTATTTAATGGTTTTGGTTGTAGTGGTGAAAATATTTCACCAGAACTTTCATGGAAAGATGCACCAAAGGGAACTAAATCATTTGCAATTACTGTTTATGATCCAGATGCACCAACAGGTTCTGGATGGTGGCATTGGGTTGTTTTTGATATTTCTAAGGATAAATTTATACTTCCAAGTGGTTTTGGAAATAGTGAATCAAAAGATGCTATTCAAAGTATCACAGATTTTGGAAAAACTGGATTTGGTGGAGCTTATCCTCCAAAAGGTGATAAAGCTCATAGATATATTTTTACCGTTCATGCCCTTGATATTGAGACTATTGGTTTAGATAAAAATACAAATCCTGCTTTGGTTGGATATTATTTAAATACTCACTCTTTGGCAAAAGCTTCATTAATTTCACACTACGGAAGATAAATTATATAAATCTGCTTTTTAGAAACTCTATTAGGGTTTCAAAAAGTAGAGTTTTTGATTTTTCTTTATGATAAATTAAATAAAATTCTCTTTTTAGATTTATATTTTTTAGTTTAATTTGGAAAAGTTTATTTTCTTTTAACTCTTTTTTTACTATTACTTTTGAAAGAGTTGTAACTGTATCTGGATTATTCAAAACTATTGTTTTTATCTCTTCAAAATCTTGTAATTGCATAAAAATATCTAACTCTTTTGAAATGTCTCCAATATAATTTATAAATATTTCTCGTGTACCTGAACCAATCTCTCTTAAAATCCATCTTTTTTTAATTGCATCAATAAAAGCTTCTTTTTTGTAATTTTTATCACTTGTAACAACTATTAATTCGTCATCACACAGTTTTTCTTTTATCAAGCTTGAATTTTGTGTATCAATTTCAATTAGTCCAATATCAAGTTCAGA
>JAIELU010000150.1 GCA_019752775.1 Campylobacterales bacterium
CGAAGGTAAGATAACATCTTTGCTGGAATGTTCGATTTACTAACCTTCCTTGATTATCAAATATTTTCGATGGTATCTTATTGAAGATATAATGTTAGATACGTCAAGTATTTTAACTCAAACTTCAAGTTTAAGTTCATTTAAAATTGATTCAACAAATATAATTTTGGGTGGACTTTGCCCTAAATGTTCAAAATAATCTAGGAAATAGTCTAGTTGTAAACTAGGCTATTTTTTACGAATTTCTAACTATTAAACTATCAGGTAATTTAAACTTTTTTATCAACTCTTCTTCTTTAGCTCTATGTTCTCCATTATCAACTTCATGGTCATATCCTAAAAGATGTAATATTCCATGAATAAATAAAAGTGAAAATTCTTCATTAAAACTGTGTCCATACTCTTTTGATTTTTCTTCTACAAAATCAGTTGAAATTACAATTGAACCTAATGGCATATTTACAAAATCGTAATCAAGAGGAAAACTCAAAACATCAGTTGCTTTGTCTATTTTTCTATGTTCTTTATTTAAAATACGAATTTCATCGTTTTTTACAACAAGAAGTTCTATATCTTTTTTTGTTAGAGTTTCAGCAATTTTTTCTAAACTTGAAATATCTATTTCAAATTGTGTATTATTTTCTAAATCAATCATTTTTTTCCTTAAAATAGTTCTATCATTTTTGATACTTCATCAACAGCATATGTTTTAATATCAAGTTTTAGATTTGTTTTTTGTGCAATTACAGCTTTTTTCATTCCTTGAGCTTGAGCCTCTTTTAGTCTTATATCAATAGAATAAACATCTTTTATTTCGCCAGTTAGTGAAACCTCTCCAATAAAAGCAGACTCTTTTGAAATAGGTCTATCTCTATATGAAGAGATAATTGCAGCAATTACAGCTAAATCAGCTGAACTTTCTTTGATTTTTATTCCTCCACTTATATTTATAAAAACATCATAATTATTTAGTGGTAAATCTATTTTTTTCTCTAAAAGTGCCAAAAGCATAGTAAGTCTATTTGCATCAAAGCCAGTGGCGCTTCTTTTTGGATTTGGATAAGTGCTTTCCGTTACAAGTGCTTGAACTTCTAAGATTATAGCACGGCTTCCCTCCATAACAACTGTAAGAGCAGAACCAGCTTGTGCTTTGCTTTTATCAAAAAATTTTGAAGCTATATCTTTAGCACTTATTAATCCCTCCGCTGTCATTTCAAAAATACCTATTTCACTGGTACTTCCAAATCTATTTTTAAAACCTCTTAGCATTCGTAGTTCCCTGCTAGCTTCTCCCTCAAAATATAAAACCGTATCAACCATATGTTCAAGAACTCTAGGACCTGCAATACTTCCATCTTTTGTAATATGCCCAATAATAAACATAGCAATATCAGATTCTTTTGCTTTTCTCATTAGTTCAAAAGTGATTTCTCTCACTTGAGAAACACTTCCAGGTGCTGAACTTAAATTTGATGAATAAATAGTTTGAATAGAATCTATGATTACCACTTCATAATCTTTTCTTAAAAGTTCATCTTGTATTTCTTCAAGTTTTATCTCACTTAGTAAATATAAACTATCGTGATTTGCATCTAGTCTGTTTGCTCTCAGTTTTATTTGTCCAGCACTTTCTTCACCTGATACATAAAGTACATTTTTCCCAGATTTAGCAATACTTCCAGCAACTTTTAAAAGTAAAGTTGATTTTCCAACTCCTGGGCTTCCCCCAATTAGTGTAAGACTTCCAGGAACTATTCCACCACCTAAAACTAAATCAAACTCATCATTAAAAGATGAAAATCTAGTTACATTGTCTTGCAATATCTGTGTGATGGGAACAGCTTTTGAAGTTGTGTTTATAATTTTTGAGCTATTTTTTAAAACCTCTTGTTGTTCTTGATTTAACTCTATAAATGAATCCCAAGAATTACAACTTGGGCATTTTCCAAGCCATTTTGTAGCTTGTTCTCCACAGTGCTGACACTCAAAAAGTGATATTTTCTTTTTTGCCATTTTATTTCCTAGCTATTTTATGGTGCAATTATATTGGATTTTTTTATAGCCTTTCTAAAATATGACAATTTGTAATATAAAATACAATACAATTCCTTATGAAAAAAATAAAACTATTCACAGACTCAAGTGTAAACCCACAAGAAAAGGTGGGATTTGGAGCTTATCTAAAAATAATCGATGAAAAAATTTCTTTTGAAGATATGAAAAAAAACATAAAAACTAAAAGATTTGAAGATACAAGTTCTACAAAACTAGAGCTTCAAACTTTACTTTGGGCTTTGGATAAAATAAATGACAAAAATATAATTATTGAAGTTTATACGGATTGCCAAAATATAATTGGTTTGGAAGCTAGAAGAAAAAAACTAGAAACAAATGAGTTTAAATCATCAAAAGCAAAATTGATGAATAATCATGAATTATATAGGCTATTTTTTAAAAAAATTGATGAATTAAATCTAACTTTTATAAAAGTAAAAGGGCATAAAAAAAATAGTTTAAAAGATGAAATTGATGATATTTTTAATCTTGTAGATAAAGCTTCACGAAGTGAGTTAAGAGAAAATATGCTTATTTAAAATAAATAATTGTACTATTAAACAATCAAATAACAACAAATAACAATAAAAAATGGAAGAAAAATAAAATGATAATATATATTCACGGATTTGCAAGTAGCGGTTTTGGCTCTAAACCACAAAAATTTAAAGAGTATTTTGAAGATGAAATAATGACACTTTCACTTCCAACAATTCCAAATCTAGCCATTGATACCCTTGAGCAAATAATAGAAGCTTTTTTAAGTAAAAAAGAAGATATTTTTTTGGTGGGTTCATCTCTTGGTGGATTTTATGCTTTGTTTTTAGCAAATAAGTATGATTTAAAAGCAGTTTTAATAAATCCAGCTGTAAATCCTTGGGGAAGTTTAGATAGATATGATGGTGTTGATTTTGTGACAAATTTTTATGATAATTCAAGATTTGAGTTTACAAAAGGACATATAAAATCACTAAAAAATTATGAAGTAAACTATATAAAAAATCCACAAAATTTCATAACACTTTTACAAGAAGAAGATGAAGTTTTAGATTTTAGTGAAGCAGCTTTAAAGCTAGAAGATACAGAACTTATAATAGAAGAGGGTGGAACTCACTCTTTTGAAGGAATTGAGCGATATTTTAGAAAGATAAATAGCTTTTTTTATAATTAAATCAGCTATTTTTTGGGTTTCTTGGGTATAATAAATACAATTATGATGTATAAAAAACTAAGGAGAACTCTAAGAATGAATTCATTCAGAGTTATGAATACGAGATTTCGTATTTTAAAAGGTGGAAAAATAGGTTTAGCATTTAGTATTGCCTTAATAGGTGGAATGCTAACAGTTGGTAGTATAAAAGCTAATGCAATTGATACTCCTTATTTTACTGGAACTAGCACTACGACGAGTATACTTACTAATGGTATTAGTGTTGAAAAAGCAGCAAATGTTGGAACGAATACTGATACGAGAAGTGATACAACTACTGATAATGTAATATTCGCTCCCACTTCTTGGGCGAATAGTTACTATACATCAATTGTTAATACAACAGATGCCTCTTCTAATCCAGCCTATGCGATAATTCAAACAACAGACTATCTAACATTAGATCTTACTTTTGCAAATGGTGCAAAAGCTAATGATATTTTTAAACAAGGAGCAGATATTTATACAGCTCCTAATACTTCTTTAATCCTTCAACCAAGTACAGCCTCTTTTCCTTTGACAAAAATATCAAATTCAATTGATTATACAGCTAACTTAATTTTTCAAGGGAATAATCAAGTTACTGGTTATACAGTAATTGGTGATGGAAATATAAAACTCGATGGTAATAATATAATATTTGATGGAACAGTAAATGCTGGTTCAATTAATGTTGCTGCCGTAGGTACAAGTACTTTTAAGTCTGATGTTGATGTCTCTACAGGTCCAGTAGATGATTTAAAATTTACTGCTAATGGAACGGTAGTTTTAAATTCTGATTTTAAAGGAAATATTACAACAAATGCAGATAATTTAGGAACAGTTACATTATCTGGAGATGGAACTGGTAAAGCTCAAAGTATTATCGGAAACATAGGAAGCTCAACATCTTTAGATTTAGGGATTCTAAATATTGGTAGTGATACTGTTTCTGCAAATTATTCAAAAACAACAATAAATGGTGATGTATTCGCAGATAGTACAGTTTTGAATAATAATGGAACAACAAATAGCTCAGAATTGATAATGGCAAGTGGCAAAAATATAACTTCAACGATTACAACAACAGATTCAAACATGGGTATCTTAACATTAGCAGGTGGAACACAAACAGTAACAGGACAAGTAGGGACAAATGGAAATAAGTTAGCTGAAATAAATGCAGGTAATGGAATAACAAATTTTACAAATGATGTTTATGCGACAAACCTAGATGTAGAAGGAACAGGGACTGTAAATTTAAATGGTAATTATACAGGAACAGCTCTAAGATATAATGATAATGGAATAGTAAACCTAGCAGATGGTAAAAATATAAATTCATCAATAACAAGTGATGCTCCTAATCAAGGAACATTAAACCTAGTAGGAACATCAACTGTAACAGGACAAATTGGAGATGTAACAAATAATTTAAAAGAGATAAATGCAAATGGAATAGCTGGGAAAACAGTAACATTTGCAAATGATGTTTATGCGACAAATACAAATATTGGAGCAGGAACAGTAGATATAAAAGGTAATTTAACGGGAGCTGTAAACTCGACTAGTGCAGGAGTAGGAACATTAACAACAACAGGAATTATAGATCAAATAATTACAGGAACAGTTGGGAATATAGGTAATTTAAATGTATCAAATACTGGACATAGTACAACAGTAGCTGGAAATGTAAATGCAGTTAATACAAAAATAGATTCAACTTTAATAATGACAGATGGTTCAAATATAAGTTCAATTATTACAGGAACAGGGAATTTAACACTTGATGGAAGTTCAACAGTAACAGGAACAGTTGGGAATTCAACAACTAGTTTGGGAAGTATAAATGCAAATGGAATAGCTGGGAAAACAGTAACATTTGCAAATGATGTTTATGCAACAAATACAAATATTGGAGCAGGAACAGTAGATATAAAAGGTAATTTAACGGGAGCTGTAAACTCGACTAGTGCAGG
>JAIELU010000080.1 GCA_019752775.1 Campylobacterales bacterium
ATAGCAGCCATTCCACCAACAACACCTGTTTGAACTTCTTCTTCAGTTGCATCTCTTAAAGATAAAATTACTACTGAAAACATTAAAGTTTTTCCAGCCATTGGATGATTATAATCAATTGTTACATCAGAATCACTAAATGATTTAACTACAACTTGTACAGTTTCACCATGTTCACCTGTCCCATATAAAGACATACCTTCAGTTAATTCAATACCAGCAAATTGCTCTTTTGGTAAAATTTGAACAGCTTCATCATTATATTCACCATAAGCATCAACTGGTTGAACTAAAACATCTGCTTCTTCATTAGCTGACATTTCTATAAGTTTAGACTCTAAACCTGGAATTATTTGACCTTTTCCTGAAATAAATTCTAAAGGAGCTTGACCAACATTTGAATCTAATTGTTCACCAGTTTTTGCATCTTTTAATGTATATTCTATACCTATAACTTTATTTGACATATTTTTCCTTTAATAATTTATAATTTAGTTAAATTTTGTTTTGCTACTTTAGCTTCATTCGAACTAGGATAAAGATCAACTAAAGTACTATAAAAGCTTTTTGCATTATCTTTATCTTTAATTTTTTCAAATGAAATAGCACTATGCAATAATAATGTTGGCATATAAGCTGCTTTGTCATTCAATATAGCAGATTTTTTATAATGACTTATTGCAACATCATACTTTTTTCTCATATACCAATTTTGTGCTAAATAAAAATTAACTTCAGCAGGTTTATAATTTGCTTCAAGAAGTTTTTCATATTTTGGAGTTGAAGCATTATAATTTTTAGAATCAAAATCTTGCTTTGCTTCTTTCATTAAATTTAATTTATCTTCAGGTGTATTTAATTTTTTTGTAGATACTTCACTAGTTGAAGATGCATCTATACTTGCAGTATTTGCATCTAATTTTGTTGTAGGTGAAACTTGAGAAGTTTTAATTCCAGCGGCTTTTTTTAAAGCTTCAAATTCTTCTCTTGTTATAAATTGTTGCATATTTTTTTCTAATTCTTTAGAAGAAACATATTCTGAATTAATTTTATTAACAACTGTTGTTAACTTTGTTAACGCAGCTTTTAAACCATTAACTGTTTCAACTAATTGTGCATCACCACCTTGTGATGATATTGGAGCATTACTATTAGAACCTAAATCTGAAGACGCACCAACTCTTTGCGCTAATTCATCAACTTTTCTCGAAGTTGAATTTAATTTGGCAGAATCACCTTCATATGTAGATTCTAAGCCTTCTAATCTATTTTTAACAGAATCAAGTAAAGAATTAATATCACCAACTTTTGATGTTAATGCATTAATACTATTTTGATTTTTCAAAATATGTTTTTCTGATGAATTTAGTCCATAAGAACCATTTCCAGAATCATTTGATCCATAAACCGAAACCTCTTCGGCTACGGTTAATGAACTTACTATTAAAAAAGATAGAAGATACTTAGTCATTGAAATTATTTACTTAATTCGTGTTCAACTCTTCTGTTTTTTGCCCAACAATCTTTAGTTTTCTCAGTACAAACTGGAGAACTTTCACCTAAAGAAACTAATGCAACATTTGCAGTTACACCATTTGCAACTAAAACATCTTTAACAGAGTTAGCTCTTTTTAAACCTAATGCGTAGTTATACTCATCTGATCCCCACTCATCTGTATTACCAGAAACTGTTACAGTTGTATCAGCAGTTAATGCAGATAATTTAGAAGCATTTGAAGTTGCTTTTTCTTTGTTTTCTGAAGTTAAGTTATATTTGTCAAATCCGAAATATACATGCTCAATTAAAACTTTTTGACCATTGATCATATAATAATTACCATTTGCTGCTTTTTCTAAAGCTGAAAAACCTGCATCAGAAAGATTGCTAGAATCAGTATTTGTATTAACAGATTCTTGAGCTCCATTATCAACATTCATATCAGCATTTTTTTCACTACAACCTGTAGAGAATAACATTGCTGCAACTAATAAAGAATAAACACCTAATTTTTTCATAATTTTGTCCTTGAAATAAAATTTGCTGAAATAATACAAGAGTGAACCTTAATTATTGGTTATAAAATAAAAATCTATAAAAACTATAATCATTAAGTTCATTTAATTGACTTAATGATTTCTTTTTTTATTAAAAATATTCTTCTTAAATAATTATTTTAATTTTATAAATTACTATTTAAAGGATTTAAATCAGAATATTTTAGTTATTTTATTCTGATTATTTTATATATATAAAAGTTGTAAAAATGACAGAACAATAACATTATTATTTAATAAAATGCATATTTTATCTATTAATTACTGTATAATTTTTTATAATTAAGCAGAAAGTACTTTATTATACAAAGACAAGAATATATCTTATGTAACAATATGATACAGTTAAAAGTTTATTTTAATGCAAAATAAATATATATTATGAAATATTGGTAGATAGTTTAAGAGAAGATTAATTAAGTTATGTATTATCGTAACTGTAAAGCTTTTAAAAGCTTTACAGAACTATAAGAATTACCAATCAATAGATTGAATTCTTTTGCCTTTAAGAGGGAATAAAAATGATTTACTATATGCCAATCTAATTATTCCTATTGAACTAGATCCTCCAAAAGTTTTTATAAATAATAATGTTTCACCATCAGTAGAAAACTTTGGAAACTGATTTATACCACTTGAAGTCAATCTTTTCATACTATCAGTTTTTGTAGAAATCAAATATAAATTAAAACTTTTTTCTCCTAATTCATTAGAAGAATCTTTACTACTATATGCGATATTATTTCCAAATGCTGTTGCAGATGAGTTATTATTACTATGATAAACTAATCTTTCAACAGAACTTGAATTAATACCTTGTGCAAAAATATTAGGGTTTCCTAATCTATCAGAAACAAACACTATTCTTGTATCATTTTCAATAAAGTGTCCTCCAACATCAATTCCACCATATTTTGTTATTTGTGTTTTATTTTTACTTCTTGTATCATATAAGAAAATATCTGGTTGACCAGCTGGTGATGCTGTAATTAACAATTTAGTTCCATCTGCATTTACATCAGAACAAGCTAGCATACCATCTGAATCCATTATAATTTCTTTACTTCTATTATAAATATTTAATTTAACTAATGTCGGTTTTTTATAATTATATGTTGTATAATAAATTGTTTTTTGCTCACTATCCGCCCATTTTGGGAAAATATTTAGTCCACCCGATACAACTGTTTTTTTATAAGTTAAAGTATAATCTCCAATCATAATATCAGCAGCACCCGATGCTGTATATGTTGAAAATACCACGAATTTTTCCATCCAATCAATACTTGGTGCTTTAAAAAATGTATTTGTTGAAATTGCAGCTTTATGAGCTAAGAAAACATATCTATCTTCTTGTGTTGTAGCAAAATTCTTTTCTAATATCAGTGTTCTAGAATTTATATCATATAATTTTGTCATCAAAGTATAAGAACCTGCTTCTTTTTTAGCAGATAAATTTAAATATAAATTAATTCCTTGATTAGATAAGCCAATTATATCAGGCATATTCTCATATGAAGTCACACTATTTACTGAAACAACTTCAAAATGACCACTTACAGATAAATCATCTGCTAAACTTTTTTTAATTTTGTTTAAAGTTTCAATTTCTAATGTATCAGTTGCAACTGAAACTAAAATTTTTGGTAAAGCATTAATTTTTTTTACAACTTCTAAATTTGCATCAACTTGCGCAAAAACAGAGCAAACTACCAATGACAACAATAATAATATTTTATACATATATTCTATCCTTCTGATTTAAAATCAACATTAATTCTTATATCTTTATCTTTTGTAGGCTTTGGATAAGCTACATTTTTTTGTTCTTCTAAGAAAGCTTTTAAAGATGAATCAAAACCTTCATCACCTGAATTAGTAACTACACGATAATCAAATCTTCCATCTAAATTAATCATAATTAATACTACTGCTTTAAGGCCTGTACCAATTGGATTCCAAACAGATAATAATTCATGAACTTTTGAAAAATATTCATCTGTTTCTTGACCTTTTGTAGAGTTTGTACTCTTAACATTTGTTGCTGTTTTTTCATCTTCAAGCAATTTATCAATTTTAATATTATTAGATTTTTTTTCTTTTTCAAACTTTGACTTAAATCTTTTTGGATCTATAGATTTTTCAATATTATTAACTTCTTCTTTTGTAACAGCTTTTGCTGTTTCTTTAACATTAGCAAATAAAGATTTTAAATCTGGTCTTTTTTCGTTTGAAGCAGATGCTACTTTTTCTTCTTTAACTTCTTCTTGTTCTATCTTTTTTTCCGTTTTTTTTTCAACCATTTTCTTTTCAGCTTTTTCAGTTATCATATCAAGCTCAATCACTGTTGATGCCGATTTAATATCATAAGTTTTAGGAATTGGGCTAGCAAGATATGCAAATAATAAAAAACATATAAAAATATAAAATGAAACTGCTATTATACCTGAAAGTATAAATGAAAAATTTTTCTGCATTTATTATCCGTCTGTTACTAATGCAACTTTAAAAAAACCAGCTTCTTTAACTGATTTTAAAACAAACATAATATCATCATATTTTAATTCTTTATCAGCTCTTATGTGAATAGGAGTATTTTGATCTTTTCCATTTGAAAAAAGAAGAAAACTATCTGGAAAATTTGCTATATCAACTTTATTTTTATTAAGTGTAACTATTCTATCTTTAGTAATAATAATATCAATTTTTTGAACATCTTGGGTTTGTTGTGATTTACTTCCTGTTGGAAGGTTTATTTGTTCTTCAAACTCTATTACAGGAGCTGTAACCATTAATATTGCTAGTAAAACTAGCATAATATCAACTAAGGGTGTAATATTTAATTCTGGTTTATCATTAAAATCATACACTATATTAACCCTTAGCAATTAAAATTTGGGCTTGTGCCTTAAGATAAATATTTAACTCATATATCTTTCTTGAAAGTATTTGGTGAAAAGTATAAGCAAATATAGCAACAAAAATACCAGCTGCTGTTGCAACTAATGCTTCACTAATTGCAGGTGCAATAATAGCAAAAGCAACTTTTGATTGATTTGCAAATTTTGCAAAAGATTCTAATATTCCAATAACTGTTCCAAAAAGACCAATAAATGGAGATGTTGAAGAAATTATTGCTAACCATGAAATTCCTGAACTTGCATCT
>JAIELU010000180.1 GCA_019752775.1 Campylobacterales bacterium
GGTAAAAGGGTCACTTTATCGATAAAACTTAAGCCATACTATGGCCATACTATGCCATACTATGGCACGGTAAAAGGGTCACTTTATCGATAAAACTTAAGCCCCCTAATATATAAATATTTATCAAAAATTAATTTAGTTGATAAAAATATAGAAAAAAATGATACAGAAATTGAGATTATTTTTGTAAAAAATATTGAAAATTTAGAAGACAAAGAGCTTTTAGAAATTCTAGATTTTAAAGCAAAAGATGAAGCTTGTATATTATTAGCAGAATCAAAAAAGATTTATGTGGGTTATGAAGAAGAAAATTATGATTCAATTGCAATTGCTAGTGCAACAGCAATTAAAAAACTTCAAACAACAAAATTTGCAAATGCAAGAATTGAATTAAATGAAGTTTTAGAAAATAATTTTAAAGCTTTAATCGAGGGTGCAATACTTGGTGAATATAAATTTGTAAATTATAAATCAGAAAAAGACAAAAAGAAAATTGAACTTCAAATTTTAGTATCAAATAAAAATGAGAAATTTGAAAAAATATTAAATGAATCAATAATTATTTCAAAAGCTGTAAATAAAACAAGAGATATGGTAAATACACCTCCTGCTGATTTTTATCCTGAAGTTATGGCTAAAACTGCTAAAAAACTTGCAAGAAGTGCAGATATTGAAGTTAAAATTGAGGGTGAAAAGTTTTTAAAAGAAAATGGTATGAATGCCATGTTAAGCGTTGGTCGTGCTTCTATTCATGAATCACAACTTATTCATTTGACTTACAAACCAAAAAATGTCCAAGCTAAAATAGTTTTAGTAGGAAAAGGTTTAACTTATGATTCAGGTGGATTATCTTTAAAACCTGCTGATTTTATGGTTACTATGAAATCTGATAAATCAGGTGGTTGTGCTGTTATGTCAACACTTTGGGCAATTGCAAAATTAGAGCTTCCTTTTGAAGTTCATGGAATTGTGGGTGCTGTTGAAAATATGATTGGTGGAAATGCTTATAAACCAGATGATGTGTTAAAAGCAAAAAATGGGAAAACTATTGAAATAAGAAATACAGATGCTGAGGGAAGATTGGTTCTTGCTGATTGTTTATGTTACGCACAAGATGAAATAAAAGATATTGATTATATTTTTGATTATGCAACATTAACAGGTGCTTGTGTTGTTGGAGTTGGTGAATATACAACAGGAATTATGGGAAACAATGAAATACTAAAAAGAAATGCAGTTTTATCTGCTTTAAAATCTGGTGAATATGCTACAAGTTTAGATTTTAATAGATTCCTAAAAAAATCTATTAAATCAGAAATAGCAGATATTTGTAATATTGCAAGCACAAGATATGGTGGAGCAATTACAGCAGGAATGTTTTTGGATAACTTTATTAGCGATGAAAATAAAGAAAAATGGATTCATTTTGATATAGCAGGACCTGCATTTGTAGAAAAACCTTGGGGATATAATCCACATGGAGCAAGTGGAGCAGGGGTTAGAATGACAATTAAATTTCTACAAGATTTAGTTGATAATAACTAAAACTTTTTATTAAAAAAAGAAATCTAGTATTAGAATACTAGATTTCTTTTTACTACACTTTTTCTATACTTATTTTATAAAATAATATACTAAAAAAATAAAATAAATAATTGAGTTATTTAATATATTATTCCTAAATATACTTGATAATTTGGTGTTTTGTTTATTTATATTTCTAAAAAGTAATCAAATTTTTTATTAACAATAATTATGGTATATTAAGTAAAATAATATATTACAAAGAGTTCAAGATGGCACAAGAAGAATCTAAATCTATCAAATATTTAAATAACAAAGTTCAAATAAAAGAAAAAGCACCAGTTGGTGAAAATATAGCTATTTATGTAAGACCTGGTGATAAAATTGATCTTGAATCCCTTGGAATTAATTTAGAAAATGCGAAATTTAAGCTTATCGGTGGTGATATAGTATTAGAAATGCCAGGTGCAGGTAATTATACTTTTGTTTCATTAGCTCTAATGGGATATGGTGAGAATACTCCTGAATTTATTGGACAAGGTGGGAAAGTTACATCTTTATCTACTATTTTATCAAATATTGAAGAAATAAATGCCTTACCAATTAACTCTATTGTTACTAATGAATTTGTAAATCTACCTGATGCTTCTGAACAAGATAAAAAAAATAAAGCTAATGAAGAAAAGAAAAATGAAGCTACTCCACAAGTAATTGTAATAGATAATAGTGTTGCAATGGATGATAATATATCTCAAAGTTTGGCTGAAAATACTGCTCAATTTATGGACCGATCAATTGAAGAATCAGTAATAAATACAAATATATCAATGAAAACAGATACAAATAAAGCCAAAGCAACAAAAACAGAAGATGCTGCTGTTGAAGGAGTAAAGCCTTCATTAACTTTTGATATTAATGTTGAGCATGTAAAATCAACTAGTGAATTTTCAGGTGAAGGAGTAGACAAAACTCTAATTGTAAAAGGTGGTGGAGGAAACATTTATGCCAATGATTATCCTAATTCACCTGCTTTAAGTGAGTTGCAAAAACAGACTAATGCTGAAGATATTGATTATAGAACAGTTAATAATTCAATTGCCAATAAATCAGTTATTAATGCAGATAATAATGATTTCTTTGGAAATACATTTACTTCTAGATTGATTAATCTTTCTCCTTCTCAACCTCTAGGTTTTGGTATTACTACTATTAAAATTAGTGGAATTCCAAGTATCGCTTCTATTGTAGGAGGTACAAAAGTAAGCGATGGTGTTTGGATAATTAATAAAGCAGAAGCACTAATAAACGGCTTTACTATTGATCCTAATAATGGTTCAATTAATTTTGTTATTAAATATGATACACAATTAACAGAAGCTAAAAATTTTACGATGAATATTGAAGCCCAATCTGTATGGGATATAACTAATGTTCCTGAATACTTAAAATTAGATGCAGAAAAACCTCTTATTTCAGATCTAACATTTAACAAATCATATGGTATGAATATTAAAGAAGTTGATGTAAATGCACCCTTATCATATAAGTATACACCAGTAGGTGGAAATAAAGATGGATTTGTTTTAGCTACAAACTTAAATGATAATATTATTCGTACAGGAGATATAGATACAACTGTTATAGGTGGAGTTACGCAAGATACTATTTATGCACAAAGTGGAAATGACACACTATATGGAAATGAAGGTAATGATACTATTGCTCCAGGACTTGGGAATGATACGGTTGATGGAGGAGCAGGAAATGATACAGTTTCTTACTCAAATTTTGCTGTTTCAAATGTAGGTGCTGGTGTTGTTGTTAATTTAACAACACAAAGCGCAACGGGTTCAGGAAATGATACGCTTATAAGTATTGAAAATATTATAGGAAGTGATTTTAGAGATACTTTAATTGGAAGTATAGGTATTAATACTATTCGCGGTGGTGGAGGAAACGATACTATTGATGGAAAAGAAGGAAATGACACTTTATTTGGTGAAGCTGGAAATGATCTGTTTAAAAGTGGTTTTGGAGATAATTACATAGATGGAGGAACGGGGAACAATACAGTAGATTATTCACAAGTAACTGATCTAAATGGCGTAATTGTTAAGCTTTTAAGTCCTACCGCAGTTGGTCTAGGAGAGACATGGGGAGAATCTACATCAAATAGTGGAAATGACCGTTTAGTTAATATTCAAAATGTTATAGGAACTCAATATGACGATACTTTTAGCGGAGCAGATAATACTAATAATAGCTTCGATGGAGGAGTGGGTGGAAGTGATTTAGTTGATTATAGCTACTATAAAAGTAATGCTATAACTGTTAATTTAGATGAAGGCTGGGCAACTGGTCAAGGAACAGATAGTTTTAAAAATATTGATGCTATTAGAGGTACTGATATTTTAGCCTTTGGAGATACACTTATTGGTTCATCTACACAAGGAAATACTCTTTATGGTATGGCAGGTAATGATATTATAAAAGGGATGGGTGGAAATAACTCTTTATATGGAGGAAGTGGAAACGACACAATTTATAGTGGTAAAAACGATGATTTTATCGATGGTGGAACAGGAGTTGACACTGTTAGTTATGAAGATATTAATACAGGTGGAGTTACTGTTTATTTAGGAAAAGAGAACATTCCACAAAATACAATTAACGCAGGAAATGATACTTTAAAAAATATTCAAAATCTTATTGGTACTGTTTTTAACGATACTTTAGGAGCTAGTTTAACCGAGGTTAATACTCTTAATGGTTTAGGAGGAAATGATACAGCTGATTATAGTGTACTACTTAAAGCTATATCAGATGCTGGAGTTATCGCAAACTTACTTTTAGGAACGGCTTCAAAAGGTCTTAGTACAGATGATACGCTAATTAGTATTGAAAATCTAATAGGAACAGATGGAAAAGATACACTAATAGGAAATAACTCTAACAATATTTTAGATGGTGGAAAAGGGAATGACTATTTTATATCTTATGGTGGAAATAATAGCATTATTGGTGGGGAAGGGATTGATACTCTTGATTACAGCCAATCAGGTAAATCTTTAGTTATTGAAAACCTAGATATTGCAGGAACAGTGAAAAGAGGAACAGGTTCAGCTCAAGAAATAGATGAACTAAGCAGTATTGAAAAAATAATAGGAACAAGCTCTAAAGATATTATAAAAGCCAATGCAACTTCTACGGTTAATTTTGAATTTCAAGCAGGTTCTGGAAATGACACACTTCAAGGCGGGGCTGGAAATGACATTCTTTCAGGCGAGAGTGGAGATGATTATTTTTATGCAAGTGGTGGAATTGATGATATAGATGGTGGAAATGATGGTGAAGTAACGGGTGATACAGTTGATTTCTCGTATGTAGCTAATAAAATAGAGCTAAAACTAGCAGAAATTGGGAATGGAACTAAAGTTTTAGAAGGTGATTTAAAAACTCAAACGCACACAATTATAAATATTGAAAATATTACTGGAAGTTTGACGCATGAAAATACTTTAGCAGGAAACTCACAAGATAATACGCTAATAGGTGGAAATTTAAATGATACTTTAAGTGGTGGAAATGGTGGAACTAATTATCTTGATGGTGGATTAGGAGTTAATACTGTTGATTATAGTGCAATTAATACAAATGGAACAGGGGTTACATTAAACTTAAATAATACAGCACTTCA
>JAIELU010000086.1 GCA_019752775.1 Campylobacterales bacterium
GTTCTTGAGATATTTTTTTGTGGTAGATTAGTTTGTTTGTTTCTATTTGAGTGATAGATATTGAGCTATCATCACAAGAGCTTTCTATACTTAAAATCAAGATTTAACTCTCTCTTCATTTATGTCTTCATTTATTTGACACTCATCAACTCTTTTTATCCAATCAAGTGCACAATCAAGTTTCCCAAATCCTGAAGCTGCATTTATATGTCCAGCATTTTCCATGATTTTCATACCGATATTTAGTTTTGATTGAAGCTCAATTGCTTCTTCTATAGTCATATATGGATCATTTGTTGAAGCTGCCATTATTATCTCTTTTGCTTTTAAATCTTTTGCAATTGGATATGGGAAAAAAGTTTTTGCTTCTTCAATAGTTCTATTTCTTGAAACTGGCGCAACTAGCATTAATTTATCAAGTTTTATATCTAATTCATCACATGTATGAAACCAAAGTATATTTGCAAGTGAGTGACAAACTACAATATCTGGTTTAAAATGTTCTAACTCTTTTTTCAAAAAATCTTTCCATTCTTGAAGTTTTGGATTTTCTCGACTAGGAAAAGCAGGAAATGAAACAATATAATTCTCTTTTATTAAATCACTTGCCAATTGCGCTTGCCAATGTGGAAAATCACTTCCACCTAAACCATGAAGTATTAAAACTCTTTTATTCAATTTTTAATCCTGTTAATAATTTCTTACACATCGTACATATTTTTTTGTTTTTCTATTATCATAATAAGCTGTGCCACTTACAAAATGCATATAATCAGCATTATGCCAAAGTGTTCGCCATTGTGCTGTTGAAGCCCAATATCCATCTGGAACATTATATTTAAATGCAAAATTTATATTTGTTTTCACATTCTTTTTATAAACGATTGTTTCAAACTCATCTATATGAGCTAATCGCCAATCGGGAAAACCCAAAAGAGTAAGATTATTACAATATTTTTCAGATTCAAAATGGTTCATTAAATTTTTAATAGCAGATGGATCATCAACCCACATTAATTTAGTAACATCGTCTAAAACTACTTCTTTTGAATCATCTCTATATATTTTTGCATCAAGAAGTGAGAAAAAAATAAATAATATCAATAAATATTTCATTAGTTATCCTTTACATTGGATACTTCAAACTTTCCTCTTTTAAGTGTTGGCTCTACTGTTTCATCAAATAACTCAATATTTACTTTGTAGTCAGTTTTAAAAACTAGACCTACTAACTCTTTGTGAGAAGTTTTTTCTTTCTCTATTGTACTATGTTTTTTCCATTCATCAAATTTTTCTTCATACACTTTTGTTATATCTTTTTCAAAAGTATTTCTTGAATAAATCAAATATATAACCATAATCAAAAGTATTCCAAAAGGTATTAATAAATCAAGACTCACAGTAACTTCTCACTTCTTTATCTATTTCAAATATTTCATCTATTGAAGTTGGTTTTACATTATTAAATTTATTTATTGCATTTAATGTAATTTTTGAAATATCTAAAAATCCAATTTCTGAATTTAAAAATTTTGCAACTGCAACTTCATTTGCAGCATTTAAAACAACTCCTAAATCAAGGTTATTTAATATCTCATCTTTAATTTCCCAAATTGGATATCTTGAAGTTTCTATTTTTTTGAACTCTAAATTTGCCACTTCTACTAAATCAACTGGTTTTAAAATTGGTTCATCACAAACCCCAAGTATTGCATAAGCAATTGGAAGTTGCATAGAAGCATTTGCAATATGTGCAGTTGTACTTCCATCGCTAAAATTTATAAAAGCATGAATAAGTGATTTTGTTTCAATAATGGCATCAAGTTTTCTAATATCAAAAAGCCAAGCGGCTTCCATTAGTTCAAACATTTTGTTTGTCATTGTTGCACTATCGATTGTGATTTTATTTCCCATTGACCAGTTTGGATGCTCTAATGCTTCTTTGATTGACACATTTTGAAGTTTATCAAGTGGATAATCTCTAAAAGAACCTCCACTTGCAGTTATCATCATAGAATCAATTTTTTTATCTTGAAGCAAATACCAAAGTCCAAAATGTTCACTATCGATTGGTTTTAGTTTTGTTTGGTCTAAAAATTTTCCAGCAACAACTAAAGATTCTTTATTTGCTAAAGCAATTTTTTTCCCACATTCAATAGCTTTTAAAGTGGGTTTTAAACCTAAAAATCCCACAAGTGCATTTACAACTGTTGAAGTTTTACTCTCTTGGATAGCTTGTAAAATTGCATTTTCTCCAGAAGATACATTGTCATGATTTACTAATGAAATATCTTCAGCTCTATCAATTACAACAATTTTAGGTTTAAATTCTTTTATTTGTTGGTTTAGTAACTCGATATTTCGTCCAGCTACTAAAACCTCAACTTCAAGATTGAATTTTCGTGCGATATTTAAAGTATTTACACCAATTGAGCCTGTACTTCCAAGAAGTATCAAATCACAACTCTTAATAGTACTAACATTATAATTGCCCCAAATAAATACCCATCAGTTCTATCTAAAACTCCACCATGCCCAGGAAGAATTGTTCCACTATCTTTAACATCTGCTTCTCTTTTTAGGTAACTTTCAAATAAATCACCAAAAACAGAAGATACTGCAACCACTAAAGATATAACTAATGCTGAAGCATATGATATTTCATTTAAAGCAAATAATGGTCCTAATATTCCAGCAAGGATAACTCCACCAACAACCCCTTCAAGAGTTTTCTTTGGACTTGTTTCACTAAATTTAGTTTTTCCTATACTTTTTCCAACAAAATAAGCTCCGGTATCGGCACCTGCTACAATAAATAAAAGCCACCATAAAACTTGCATCCCAAATTCTGTATATAATGATAATAAAAATAAAAATGAAACTAAAGGATATAAAAGTGGCAAAATTATTTTTGGATTTGTTTTCTTTTTATAAGCAATTATTGATGCTATAACAATTAATGATACAAAAACTAGTTCCATTGGATTTGGATAAAAATATGCTGCAACCCAAATAATGCATGAATATTGATAAATAATGTAATTATGTTCTAAACCAAATAATTTAGTTGATTCTGAAATACTTGCAATCATAAAAAATCCAAAGAAAAGCCAAACTAAAAACAATGTATCAAAATAAGACACTAATATAAATACAAAAAAAAGAACTAAAGCTGTTTTAATTCTTGTCGAACTTTCAGATATTATTTTTAACATAACCAACCTTTTTTTTAATTGCGGCATTCTAACATTATTTCACTTTGTTAATTGTAAATATTTTTTTAATTTACAGCGTTTCTTAACACTTTACACATCTTATAATTGTTTGGCATAAACCAATATCATCTATTAACTCAACTACTTTGAAACCTGCTATTTCAATAAATTTCTCAAAATCTGTGTATTTAAACATTTTACTATATCCATTTGCCATTACTGTAAAATATGGCGATGTATTTATAACACAAAAAGCAGCTGTTTCATTATTTTGTCTATCCCAAAATGGTTCCATGATACAAACTTCACTATTTTCATCCATTGTATCTCTAATTTTAGATAAAATTGTAATAATTTGTTCTTCTTTAAAACAATCTAAGAATTGACTCATCCAGATAATATCAAATCCTTTTGGAATTATTGTTTCTTCCAATAATATATTTGCTTCATAAGTAGATATGTTTTTTATATTTTGTTCATAAATATTTTGTTTTGCTAACTTTATTTGTTGTGGTAAATCCATAATCGTAATGTTAATTTGTGGGTTTTCTTTTGCAAATAAGCTTGCAAATTTCCCTGTATTTCCACCAATATCTAAAACTGATTTTGGATTCAAGTTTTTTAAAATTTGAATTGCTTTTGGAAATCCTGAATCTGAATATAAATGATCAAAATCAAACCAGCTCTTTCTTGCATTTTCAGGTAATGTTGATAAAGCAGGATAAATAGTTTCACAGTCTGAAAACACTTTCAAACCTTCTGCTTTTCCATTTTTTATTGACTCTTCCAAGTAAAAGAGCCCTTGATAATTTACATGATGGTTATAATTCATATTTGCATTTGTCATCTTATCACTATTTATAAAAAATCCAATTTTTGTTAGATAAACTTTTTCATCTTCAAAAGATATAATATTTGCACTTAATGCCGTTTCACATAAAACTTGAATGGCATATTTTGTTAAATTTGTTAATTTTGCTAACTCATCATATGTTAAGCCATTTTTATTTTTTGACAAAATTTCTAAGATTTTTAAATCTCTCATTGTTCTTGCAACTTGGAAAATTATAGGAGCAAAAGCAATTTTTTGTGCCTCATATTGAGCTTCAATAGCACTTTGATTATCATTATTTTTAAAAAAATCTTTTTTCATTATTTACCTTATAATTTATTATTATCATTCATTTCAATTTTTCTATGTAAAACTTTATTTGTAATAGGCCCCCTTAACGTTGTTAAGGTAAAAACAATTTTATTTGTCCTTTTACTTAGAATTGAAACTTCTGAAGATGTAATATTTACAGCAGCCAAATCTAAATTTGAACCAAATGTATCAATAGCAATTTTTCCTTTTATATCTGTTGCTGTTATATTTACATTAGAATTTAATATCTTTAATGCTGTACCTTTAGAATCAATATTTGAATTAATAATTGAAATGCTAGAGTCTTGAATATAAAGATTTTCTAAATTACAATTTTTTAATTGAACATTTTTTGAATTTGTTATTTTTATAGATTTTGAATTACATTCAAATATTAAATTATTTTGATGACGTAATTCAACACTATTGGAAACAACCTTATTAAACTCTTTTAGTTCTTTTTCAATTTCATCTTTTAAAAATTTATCCACATAATCTAAATAAATTGAAGATGAATCAATAATAGGAACATGTCCTGAGCCTTTAATAATTTTTAAAGTTGAATTTTCTATTAATTTATTTAAAACATATCCTGTTCTAAGTGGTGCAACCTCATCTTTCTCACCCCATAAAATAAGAGTTGGTGTTTTTATTCTTTCAAGATTAAAGAAAGTTTCTGTTACTAAACCAATTGCTGCTATTGCTGTTGGGTTTGACTGAAATAAATTGTTTCTTAAGTAGTCTTTTTTTACAACATTATCTAAATTTGTACAAGAACTAAATGCTGCACTTGATATTGTTGTGAGTGAATTGCCAAAAATTACCTGTTCAAGATTTGTGC
>JAIELU010000034.1 GCA_019752775.1 Campylobacterales bacterium
GAAAAACTATGATGAACTTGTTCCTTTTGGAGCTAAATATTGTTCAATGGGAATGAGTGGTGATTTTGAACTTGCAATTGCAAGTGGTTCTAATATGATTAGAGTTGGTTCAACTTTATTTAAAGATTAGTATTTAAAGACTTTTTTGTCTTTAAATACTTGTTTGTTTTTTCTCTTCATTTCTTATTTGTCTAATACTTTTTCCACCAATCGAATAATTATCAGTACTTACTTCTTCGATAATCACCACAGCACTAGAAGCACCTCTATTAAAGATTTGTGCAAAAAGTTCTGTGATACCTTTTGATAACTTTTCTTTTTGCTCTTTTGTAGCACCACCGTCTTCATGAGTCATTTTTACATTTATAACTGGCATTTTATTCTCCTTTTAATTTAAATATTTTAGTCAAAATTAGCAACACTATTCCACCTGAAACAATAAATGCTGTAACATATAAAGTATAATCATAAGTTTTAAAATGTTCTATTAAAGCAACACTATAAAGTGGTGCAGCAACTTGCCCTATTCCATAAGCTGTGGTTAATGCTCCCATTAACATTACAGGATTATTGCCTGCTAATTTTCCACCTAAATTCATAAATAATGCAACTAATCCTATAAAAGTACCACCATATAAAATTCCTGAAAGTAAATTTAAATATACATTATTTGTTAAAGCTGAAATCAAAATACCAATAACTTGTAAAAACATAGCCAAAATAATTATATTTACACTTCCATATTTATGAGCTAACATCATCCAAATAATACAAGATGGTATTCCAGCAACTCCAACTAAAGTCCATGTAAAACTTCCAAATCCTTCTAAGCCTTTTAAAGAATTTATAATATCAGGTAAAAAAGTTCCTTGAACAACCATTCCAACACCCTCGCAAAAATATGCCATAATTAAAATTATTACAAAAGGCGAAAATAAAGATTTATCAATATGATGTTTTACGCTATTTTGTTTAACTTCTTTATCATAAGATAAAATATACATAGAATAAAAGGACATTACAAAAGCAAAAAATGCCAAAACTATCCAAGCAAATTGCCATGTTCCATTAAAATAAAATACAATTCTAACTATAAAATCACTCACTAAAATAGAAAACCCTATTCCAGAAAAATGTATTCCCATAGCTTTTGTTTTATTTTGAATATTTAATTTATTCATAACAATGGCAGAGCCAACAACCAAAGCCATAGCAGCACCAAATCCTGCTAGAACTCTTGATATTATCCAGATTGTCTCAGAAGTTGTAACGCCAAGGATAAGCGTTGTAATTACAGCTAAAAACATACCCAATCTAAAAAATTTTACTTTTGTATTTATATCTTTTATAAAAACTGAAAATATAGAACCAGCTAAATATCCAACATAATTAATAGAAGCTAAAACCCCTGCAAAACTAATAGTTAAATAATCTTCTAACATTGATGGTAATAACGATGTAAAAACAAATCTTGCAACTCCTACACCAATAATTAGTGCAATAATTCCAGCAAGTAAAATAGCAATATTTGAATTTTTATCTAATAAATTTACACTTTTCATACTCTCTCTCCTTAGTATTTCTGTATAATATCACTAAAAATGATATTAAGTCAAATATCTAATCATGATTTATGATATAAGGAAAAGAGATATGGATTCAAGTTTATTAAAAGTTTTTGTTGAAGTAGCACGAGAAAACAGTATTACAAAGGCTGCAAATAAATTAAATTTTGCCCAATCAAATGTAACTTCAAGAATAAAACAACTAGAAAAATCTTTAGGTTTTGCGCTTTTTCATAGAGTTCCAAAAGGTGTAATATTAAGTAAAGAGGGAGAAAAACTCTATCCTTATGCACTTGAAATTGTAAAAAAAGTTGAACTGGCAACTTTTAGTATGAAAAATATCACAAATCAAGAACATCTAATTATTGGCTCAACGGAATCAAATGCAACCACAAGAATAATTCCTTTTTTAGTTCAACTTCATAATGATTTCCCAAATATGAGTTTAGAACTAATAACAAATACCACAAGAGAAATTACAAAAGAACTACTTGATTACAAAGTTGATATTGCATTTATTAGTGGAATTCCTAAAAATAGTGAGTTAATAGTTCTAAATAAAGTTGAAGAAAATATAGTAATTGTTGAACCAAAAATGGAAAATGCTCCAAATGTTTTTTTATCTTTTAAAAATGGTTGTGCATATAATGAATTTGGACAAAACTATCTAAAAAATAGTTCAGATGAAGATTTTAAAACTTTAGAGTTTGGAAACTATGAAATAATTTTAGGTTGTGTAAAAGCTGGAATGGGAAAAAGTTTATTACCTTTAAGTATTATAAAAAAACATCAATATGAAAATGATTTGAAAATTACAAGTTTACCAAAAGAGTTAGCAAATATGCCAACTTGTTTAGTTTGTAGAAAAGACAATATTCCTAAAATTGAAAAATATTTAAAAGAGTATCTCTTTTAAATATAGTTTTTAATTACAAGCATTTTTGAATTTTTTTAACTCATCTTCAATACTTGGAACTCTCATAAAATGCTCACCAATTAAAAAAGCATCAGCTCCAATAGAACTTAATCTTTTAATTGTCTCAACATTTGAAACACCTGATTCTGCAACTATTATTTTTCCATTTGGAATTAAAGGAATTAATTTATCACAAAGTGTCATATCCATCTCAAAAGTATCAAGATTTCTATGATTTATTCCAATAATTGTAGCTCCACTTTTTATGGCTTTTGTTAAATCTTCAAGGTCATGAATTTCAACTAAAACTTCAAGACCTAAATGAATTGCATATTCATAAAGTTCTTTTAACTCTTTTGTTCCCAAAGCTTTTGCAATAAGTAAAATAAAATCCGCTCCATAAACTAAAGCTTCAACAATTTGATATTTATCAACAATAAAATCTTTTCTTAAAAGTGGTGTTGGAACATATCTTCTAATTGCAGTTAAATATTCCAAATTACCTTGAAAATAGTGAGGTTCAGTTAAAACAGAAATTGCATTTGCACCACTATTACTATAAGCTTGTGCTATTAAAATTGGGTCAAAATCCTCTTTTATGATTCCTTTACTAGGACTTGCTTTCTTAACCTCAGCAATAATCCGAATAGGTTCTTCTTTTGTAGAAATCAAATATGGTTTTACATCTCTTGGAGCATAAGGATTTGAAGATAAAGTTCTTCCTAATAAATCTAAACTTATCTCTTTTTTTCTCTTTTCTAAATCTTGTTTTGTTTTTTCGATTATT
Source organism: Campylobacterales bacterium (assembly GCA_019752775.1). Lineage (GTDB taxonomy): Bacteria > Campylobacterota > Campylobacteria > Campylobacterales > Arcobacteraceae > Aliarcobacter. The sequence continues at coordinate 3,269 of JAIELU010000034.1, forward strand.
TCATCTAAAATCATTTTTTACACTCCTTAATTTTTTCCCAATGTAGTTTTATTTCATCATCATCTAAGCCGATTTCATCAACAACTTTTTTCATTTGTTTATAAGCTTCTTTACAATTTTTAAGTTTATATTCACCCCAAGCCAAAGTGTCAAGATAAGCTATATTAGTTGGTTCTTCTTGTAATGCTTTTTTTACTAAAATTACACCTTTTTGTAGATTTATATTAAAATCAATTAATATATATGCTAAATAATTTTCATAAATATGATTATCAATATTTTCTGTTACTTTTTCAAATTTAGCAATAACACCATTTAATACTTTTCTTTTATCTTCAGCCATTTCAAACTCTATAATTGCTTGTTGTCCTAAATAATCAAAATTGTAACTACTTGCATATAATTTACCTAATAAATCATAAGCTTTTTGTGGTTGATTTGTAATTTTATATAAATTCAATAAAATTTCATCTTCATCTTGGTTTTGTTCTAAAAACTCTATTGCTTGTCCAACATTATCTTTTGCTATATATTTTATTAACAAAAGTTTAGTTTTTCCAAACATTTCAACTTCTTCATTTTCTTTATATTCAAAATACATCTCTTTTAAAAAAGGAACGATTTTTTGAGTTTGCTGTTCTTTTTCATAAAAAGTTAAAAGTTGTATTGATAAATTAAAATCATGACCATTCTCTTTTATATATTGTTCTATTTTATTAATAGCTTCAGTTTTTTGTGACAAATTAAAATATTGAATATTTGTCAGATTAAAAAATGTATTTACAGATTTATTTAAAGCAAATGATTTCTCAAATAATTCATACGCTTTTAAATAATCTTTTTGTTGTAAATAAATTGTTCCTAAAAGCTCATAATTTACATCATTTTTAAATAAATTAGCTAACTTCTGACCACTTATTAGAGCTTCTTTCTGATTTCCTAATTTAAATAATGCAAATGTATACAATCTTAAGATAATCTCTTCTTCTTTGATATTATCAATATAATATTTCAAAGCCTGATCTTTGACAATTTTATAATCTTGTATATGTGTAGATATAGCTAGATATTTTATAAAATATTCATAATTATCTGTTTTTTCAAATAATTTAAAATACAAATTCCTTGCATCATAATATAATTTTTGATTTTCTGATTCTAATGCTAAAACTATATATTGATTTTCTGATTCAAAACTTTTAGTTTTTAACTCAACAAATTTTGTTTTTATTGGTTCTTTATTTTCTACTTCCAAAGTTTTATTATTACATCCATAAAAAAAGAATAATAATAAACAAAGTACTAAAGACTTCGTATAGCTGGGCACTCTTTATAAACCTCTTCTTCATTTTCTTTAAAATAATCCCAAAAGGGAAAAGTTCTGCATTGACTTGGTCTTACATTATAAATAGAACATTGTTTTTTGTCCAAATCAAAGAAACAACACGCATAATTCTGGGAAGCTAATTGTATCTCTTTTATACTATATTTATAGGCGATTTTATTTAAATATCTTTTTTTCAAATCTTCACTTGAAATTTTTTTATACAAAGCTAAGGCTTCAATTTCTTGTGAATTTATCCAAATATATCCACTTTCACCAATACAACAATTTCCTTTGCAACTATCACAACCACTTGGCTCAAAGGCAAAATTAATTCCCTCTTTTTTAACTAAATTACTCAATATCAACCTTTATGCTATGTGTAGAAGATTTTATATATATATCTTGAATTTTGGAAGTAAACTCGTTATTCTCATCAAAAACTATTAATGGTTTTAATATTTTTGTTAAAGATTTTGAATTTCGTTTTGCATAAACTAAAATCAATGTTGCATCTTTTGAAACTTTTGGATAAACAAACTGTAAAGCTTCCAAATTAAATTTATATTTACTCAATAATAA
>JAIELU010000215.1 GCA_019752775.1 Campylobacterales bacterium
GGGTAACCTAAGGGATAGTGCAACAGAGAATAGACAGCCGATTTTTCGGTGATGGTGAAACGGTGGGGTAAGAGCCTACCAGACTTTTGAGTAATCTTAAGTGCTTTGTAAACCCAACCTGCAGCAAGAAGACTAGGTATTTACTTCACATTTTTGGTCTTCGCAAGACTACTAAAGTAATTTAGTAGCTAGATAAATTATTGTCTTAAAAACAAAACGCGGCTTATTGGTTTACCTAATAAAAAAGAAGTATTTACTTCTTTTTTATTTTAAAATCATCCATGTAATACTTTTTCTTTTTTCAACTCTTTATAAACAATCATAAATCTTCTCAAGTATTCATCACTATGGCTAGATTTTTCAAATCCTGAGTTGTAATTTATAATCATTTTTTTCATATTATTTCTTGTGTATTTTTTCCAATAAATTAATTCATTTAATGCAAGAATTGAGCTAAGATTTTTATTTTTATTTATTTCATTACAAAATTTACTTTTATCTCCATTACTTCCAACTCTTTTCATGGCTATTTTTGTATTAATTTGATGTATTCCACAAATATAGTTATTGTTTGATTCATATTTTCCTAATCTTGTCTCAATTATTCCAATTGCAGCAAGTTCAAGTCCTAAACCATGTGGTTCTCCAATTTTTATAAGTTTTTCTGTTAGTTTTGTTTCATTTTCGGTAAGTTCATTGTAGTTAAAATCCCAACTAAATAAACTTACACAAATGATACTTATTAATATTAATATTTTCATTATTCTCTTTTTAATTTAAATTTTTTATATTATTTCAATAAATTGTATTTTTTTTGTGTAATGATTTTTATATGTAAGTTGGCTTATTGCTATTACAATAAGCCTTTTTTATTATTTTATGATGTGACCCACGAATTTTGACATATTATTTAATATTTTTCCACCACGTCTGAATCCTAATCCACAAGCTTCATAGGCAAAAAATACTCCAGCTTGATAATAGTTTCCATTTGAATCTCTTGGGAATTCTACATATTCTTGATATATCGCTTTATGACCTTCATAAATCCCATCAGTTTGTTCATCAATACTTCCATCACTATTTATAATTTTAGTATTAGCACCTTCTCTTCCGAAACATCTTTTTTCTACATATTTTCCTAGTAAAGGTTCAAAAGAAGTTTCTAAAAGTAGGGGATGATTTGGATATAAATCCCATAAAATTTTCATAAAACCTTTTGATTGGAACATCAAAGTATATGCAGGATTAAAAATAATTGCTTTTTTTTCTTTTATAATTTCAGTTAAAGTAAGAGCTAGTTCACTTTCTTCAATGGCAATATTTTCCCAAGGAATTAGTTTAAACCAAAATTCAAAAAGTTCATCATCTTTAAAAATCCCATCATCACTAAATTGAACATTTTCTATAAATTCAAAATCTGTATTAAATCCAGCTTCCGAGGCAATATGTTCTAAAAGTTTTGTAGTATTTATATCTTCACTTGAAGTTGAAATTGATGAAAATAATATTTTCCAACCAAGATTAGAATAATATTCTTCAAACTTTTCAATATCATCATCAAGGGTAATAATTCTTTTAAAGTTATCTTTTAATGCTTCATAAAGATTATTAAATTGACTAGCTTCATCTAAACCATTTGCTTTTAACATTGCCCATTGAATAATAGCTGTTTCAAAAAGTGAAGTTGGTGTATCAGCATTAAATTCGATTAATTTTATAGGTTTTCCATCTATCCCACCTGCTAAATCAAATCTTGAATATAAATGCCAATGAACATCATTTTCCCAAGATTCTTTTATGATTTCTACCAGATTAAAAGGAATATTTATTTCATGAAATAAATCATTATCAATAACATATTGTCCAGCTTGGGCAAACATTTCATATAATTCATTACAAGCTTCATAATAAGCATTTGCTTCATTTTCATTTATTACAACAATTTCATCACTAACATAAGATGAATTGTCACTATCTGTGTGCCATACAAAACCAATTGACTCTAAATATGTATCGTCTAATGGTTTTAATTTTTCTAATTTCATAATTTAACTCCCAAAACTTGAAGATGACGAAGATGGTGTAGATTTAGTCGCATTTGAGGTTGAAGCAGGAGTTGAACTATTCCCACCAAAATAACCACTTTTTTTAGCACCTGAATTATTAGCTCCAGTTGTTGCTGGAGTTTTTGAAAATGAACTTTGTGATTTACTATATGTTTGAGGTGATTTGTATTGAGTTTGTCTTTGATTTTGGAAATTTTGATTATTAAATAGTTTATTTCCAATCCAAGAACCAATCATTGCACCTGCAATTGAAGATAATAAAACTCCACCAAGACCCATTCCACCACTACTTACTTCTGCATTTGGATTTGTAAGAGGTGAAGTTCCTGCATCAATTTTTAATTCTTCATCTTTTACTAGTTTATCTATTTCTGGTTGAGATAATATTTTCTCACTACCATCTGGTTTTCGTAAAACAATAGTTGTTTTAGCTGCTGGAAATTCGTCTGCAATTTTGTATTTACCATCCACTGATTCTTCAATAATTACAAAAGCGCCTTCTTTTTGACTTGCATTTGTAAAAGCATCACTTTGTGCTTTATTTTGTTGTTGATTTTTATCATTTGAACTATCACCACATCCAACAAGTCCTACAATAAGAAGTGAACCTAATCCTCCAACCATTGCATAATTTGATATTTTTTTAATATGATTTCTTTTTTTCAAAATTAATAATCCTTTCTTTTTTTTTTAAATTTTTATAATATCTATTTTAGGAATTAACTTATTATATCAAATAGATTAAAAATAATCAAAAATTTAAATCTTTTTCATCTTTGAGTTCAGGATAACACACAAGAGTTTTCTCTTTTGTAATTCTTTTGCATTTATTACAAATAAAGATTTGATTTTGTGTCAATTCTTCATTTTGAGGTAAAATAATATAGTTTTTCTTAGTTCCACAGAGTTTTATTATTTTTTTCATTTTAAACCTCTTTAGTATTAAGTATTTATATTAAAATTATAGTTTAATTCTTAATAAAAGAACGATAAAAAGAAGAAAATTATTCTACTTTTAATCCCTTTCTCATAGCTTCCACCAAGTCTTCATTGGCTTTTGTATTTGTAAAGTATTCAAAAGCTAAAACGCCTTGATATAAAAGCATATCTTCGCCGTCTTTTATCTCACAGTTATTCTCTTTTGCTAAGGCTAAAAAAGGTGTTATTTTCCCATACACACAATCAAAAGCAAATTTTGCAGTTTTTAGTATTGGTTCAAGTATTTCTTTTGGTGCTGGTAAATATTCATCTTTTAGTCCAGCACTTGTTGAATTTACTACTAAATCATAAATTTCAGGTTTGAAATTTTCCCATGAAAAACATGGAATTTGATGTTGTTTAAAAAAGTCAAGTTTTCCTTGACTTCTATTTAATACAGTTACATTTATATTTTTTGATTTTAAAGCAAGGGCGATTGCTTTTGCTGTTCCCCCAGCTCCTAAAAGTAAGACATTTTTAATAAATCCAAAACTCTCAATAGCCTTTAAAAATCCAGGTGCATCTGTATTATAAGCAATTATTTTACCATTTTCATTTATGTAAGTATTTACAGCTTTTATCTCTTTTGCCAAACCTCTTACTTCATCGGCATTTATAAAAGCATCTTCTTTGTGTGGAACTGTGATATTTGCTCCCAAATAATTATTTTTTAAAAAACTATTTTTTATATCATTTCCATTTTCTAAATGATGTTTTTCATAAATTCCATCAAATCCAATATATTTTAATCCAGCATTTTGCATTTGTGGAGATTTTGAATGTTCAACTGGATTTCCAAAGATTACAAATTTATTTTTTATATTAGACATTTGTTTCCTTAATTAAGATTATTTTTCTGAGAAATCAAAATTTGCTATGTGATTGTCTAAATGTTCTTCTAATGCTAATTTATATTCATTCATAAAATATTCTACTATATTGTCTTTTTCAGCTTTCATATCTTTTGCTGATTCAAAAGAAGATGCAGACATCCACGCACTAAATCTTGCTGAACCATACATAAATGATGCACTTATCTCCCCTTGTGTTAGGTTTTGATTTAATTGTTCGTTTGCAAGGGCAATAAAAGCATCTGCTCTTTTTAAAAATCCAGTATTATTTTCTTTCATTTTTATATCCTTTATATTTTTAATATCTATATTATTTTATGCAATAGCTTTTGCGATTAGCTGAAATATAGGGTATTGGCTATTGTTTCTATCATCTGTATAAACTATTTTGTATTCAATTACTTCAAAATTGTTATTTTCAATAATCTTACAAAGTTCATCTTTATCATATCCAAAATGCTCAACTCCATCATTTTTATGTTCACTATGAAATGTTCCATCTTCGCTTACAAGGTCATTTATACACAAATATCCACCATCTTTTAATGCACTTTTTGCTTTTTTTACAAACATATTTGTATCTTTTATATGATGAAGTGTCATTGAAATTGCTATTAAATCAAACTCTTTTTTTGGTAAATCTTCTTTATTTATATCGTGTTTGATTGCACTTATATTTGTAAAATTTAGCTCTTTTGCTTTTTCATTAAACTTTTCAACCATTCCACTTGAATAATCCATTCCAAGAACTGTATTTGTTTCATTACTAAGTCCAAAACCTATAAGTCCTGTTCCACAGCCATAATCTAAGATTTTAAAATCAGGTTTTAAATCTACTATTTCTTTTATATTATCAACGCTTGATTTTGCTATTTGTACTCTTGAAGTCTTAGCTTCCCAGTCATGTGCTATGTTATCGAATCTATTCATACCCATCCTTAACCAATAAATCATTAAAATTTTGCTAAATTATATCAAAACCTAATAAAAGAGAAATTATGAATCAAGTTAAATATTACTTTAGTACAACAGAAGATGGAAATTTATCATATTTAGTAGATGATTTAAAACAAAATGTTGATAAAAATAGACAAACAGTAGCAAATATAATGGAATATAAAGATGAAGATTTAGTTTATATGAATCAAGTTCATGGAAACAATGTTCAAATAGTTGACATTAATTCACCAAAACTTATAGAAAATTGTGATGGATTAATCACAAAAGAGAAAGAATTACCACTTATGGTTATGGTGGCTGATTGTATT